>JAUWTX010000136.1 GCA_030614505.1 Desulfuromonadales bacterium | reverse complement strand
TGGGACGGCTGATCTCACGGCCACGAACATAAGGGACCACGCAATAGCTGCAGAAATTGTCACAACCCTGCATGACCGTAACAAAACGGGTGAAGGCCTCCTGGCCGGTACGGGAGGGAAAGAGCTGCAGGCGGGTTTCACGATCGAGGAACTCCGTCTCCTCGCAGCGCACACGGTTATCCGCCACCTGCTGCACCAGCTCGGGCAGACGATGAACATTATGAGTACCGAAGACCAGATCCAGATAAGGGAATTCTTCCAGGAGCCGCTTACCCTCCTGCTGAGCGATACAGCCGCCCATACCAAGGATCAATGTCGGATTGCGATCCTTAAGAGGCTTGAAACGTCCCAGATGACCATAAGCCTTGCGCACAGCCTTGTCACGCACGGCGCAGGTATTGAGAAGAATCAGGCCGGCGTGATCCGGTTCTTCGACTTGGTGATAGCCGATACCGCCTAGCAGATCAATGATTCTTTCCGAGTCGACAACGTTCATCTGACAGCCGAAAGTTTCCAGATAGAAAGCTTTATTATTCATGCAGTTATATCCATAGCCGTTATTGGCGGGGCTAGAAGATAATTAAAAAAGCGACTGAACGCAAGAGATTAAGGGAGAAATTTATCTGGGCACAGTCCCTTGTCTAGAAACAAAGGCTACGCATTACAACTTAGCATCTTGTGCGTTAAGTTTTCGCTCTACTCATTCCACGTTCCTCGTCCCGAACGGGACCGTCTCCGTTCGGGGACAGCCCCTTATCCATGGTCGCTTCCAGAAGAGTGGTTGCCTGACGCGGGTGTTCTATACAATGAAGAATCAACTGATTCTCTTTCCCCTTGTAGACACGTAGGGTACCGAGATGTTCCCCTTGGTTATGCAGGCTGAAATAGGTAATCTCCGATAATTCCAGGGACTCCAAGCGCCGCTGCAAAAGACCACGTTGCACCAGCAGGCGGCGGTCCGTAATTGCATAATAGACATGGTTCCACTCCAGTCGAGCCTGGAGCAGATGGCCAAAGGCCAGATAGAAACCTATCAGCAAAAAAGGCAAAGGCAGCCAGGCCAGCCAGATTGATTCATAGGCCTCCGCCATTTCAAAGCCGAGGACTTGCCAATAACTGCAGATGGCCAGGAAGATAAGACCGAAGATTGCATGCCGCCAGTGCCTGAACGTGTAGCACCGCGGTGCCGGACGACCTTCCCAACAAAGCTTTTCACCAGCCATCAAAGGAAGATCCCGTCTCATTGCGAACCTGCTGATTGTGCCAGACGACTGGCAGAGGTACGACCCAGTTTACTACCATGATCGAACTCGGCAACCAGACGGTAAAGCAACATGGCACCTTCAATATCACCGCTTTTCTCCCTGGTTTCAGCAAGCAGAAAGAGGTTCTCTGTTGTCGGCAACAGTCGGACACTGATTGCCAGGGCTTGATTCGCCTGGCGAAGTTTTCCCTGTTGCAGGTAAAGATAGCCAAGGCCCATCTGAGTTCGATAGTAATTCGGCTGCAACTTGACCGTTTTCTCCAGATACCGGCGAGCCGGTTGCAACTGGCCATCTCGCAGGTATGACAACCCCAGTGAGCCCAGGATGCGCGGTTCGTCAGACGTTGTTGCTACGGCCTGCAGGTAGGTTGCTATGGCCTGCTCCTGATCATCAGCTCTCTCGATTTTCTGTGCATTGGCAAGCAGTTCATAGCTCGCCAGTAACCCTGAGAGCCGTCTAACCGAGTCGGGCATATCTGTCGAGCTATCTTTAACGGTTACAACACCGGCACGATGGTCCGGCATCAGACAATCCTGCTCACAAGGCATTTGTTCGAACATTCGGGCCAAACGTATCCCGGCAGAGTCAGGATCATAAATAGAGTCTGATGTTGACAGAACCTCATCTGTGGTCACGGTCATACTACGCGTCGCACGACCTTCATAGACCTTGTTCGACAGTTGAACAGCATGCACCAGAAGAGATCCCAGTTCTGCCCGACTCCTCACCCTGGACAGTAGTCCACGAGTCACGATAGCCCGGCCACCCGGTAGTGGGTAGAGTGCAGGAGCACTCCGATCAGCAACTGAAAACTTGAACGAAGAAGAACTCTGGATATGGCGACGGACCAGGCGGTCGAGATCGTCAGCGAGGGCCTTGTCATGGTAAGGGCCACCAAGCATCTGTATCAGCTTTCCCTCTACAGTTGCCCCCACCCTGGCTTCCTGAGCAGGCGTCAGTTGCAGCGGTGAAACAGGGACATATTGGGATAAGCCTGTACAACCACCCAACCCGACTAGCGCAACAAACAAGCAGATGGGGTACAATATGTTTTTGTAGTCACGAACCAGCATTTCATCATTCCGTTAATTTATAGGGACAGGAAATGCATCTTAGGACATGCATGCAAATCAGACAAGGCCAAGATCTGCGGTTCAACATTCGAGAGGATTTGACGGCCAACAGGGGTTGCATTGAAAAAGCTGCTTGCATTTCCTCGTCAAGAGCTTATTATGTGCCGCCCGAACAACTACAAACAATAAAGAACAAAGGTATAAATCATGACAGGCCATCTGCGTAACATCGCTATTATCGCTCATGTCGACCACGGCAAAACAACCCTGGTCGATGCCATGCTCAAACAATCTGGAGTCTTCCGCGAGAACCAGGTCATCACTGAACGAGTGATGGACAGCAACGATCTGGAAAAGGAACGCGGCATCACCATTCTCTCCAAGAACCTCTCTATTTATAACAAGGGCCTCAAGATCAATATAGTTGACACACCGGGCCATGCTGATTTCGGTGGTGAAGTGGAACGCGTCCTCAAAATGGTCGACTCGGTCCTGCTGCTGGTTGACGCCTTTGACGGACCGATGCCCCAGACTCGCTTTGTCCTGAAAAAATCCCTCGATCTCGGTATCCGGCCAATCGTCGTTATCAACAAGATCGACCGGCCAGGAGCAAGTCCTGAAAAAGCTGTTGATATGGTCTTCGACCTCTTCTGCGAGCTCAACGCCGACGAAGAACAACTTGATTTTCCAATCGTTTACACCAGTGCCAAGCAAGGCATCGCCAAACGCGAACTCGAAGATGAATCCGACAATCTCGACCCACTCTTTGATATGATTCGCGAACGGGTAGCTCCGCCGGTTGCCGACGTAAATGCTCCATTCCAGATGCTGGTCACTTCAATTGACTACAACGATTATTATGGCCGCATCGCCACCGGCAAAATTTTCGGCGGAAGTATCTGTGCTGGTGAAACTCTCGCCTTGATCAAGAAAGACGGTGAGATCTCCCGTGCACGCATTACCAAGCTGCTCGGTTACGAAGGTCTCAAGCAGATTGACCTTAACGAAGCAAGTGCCGGCGACATTGTCACCATTGCAGGCTTCGCAAATGTCGGCATAGGTGAAACCCTCGCTTGCACTGAAAACCCAAAATCGCTCCCTTACATCTCAATCGACGAGCCGACGCTGTCAATGAACTTCATCGTCAACTCCTCACCCTTCGCAGGTCTCGAAGGCAAGTACGTAACCTCCCGTAACATCCGCGATCGACTTTTTAAGGAACTGCGGACCAATGTCTCTCTTCGTGTTGAGGAAACGGACAATACCGATACCTTCAGGGTATCAGGTCGTGGTGAGTTACATCTCTCCATCCTGATTGAAAACATGCGACGTGAGGGCTTTGAGCTGGCTGTTTCCAAACCGGAAGTCATCTTCCGTGAGATAGATGGCGAGCAGTGCGAGCCGATGGAGTACCTGGTTGTCGATGTCCCTGAAGAATTCCAGGGCACCGTAATCGAAAAGCTTGGCCCCCGCAAAGCTGAAATGGCCGCCATGAACTCGATCAAAGGTTTTAACCGCATAGAGTTTATAATACCTGCCCGCGGTCTGATCGGTTTCCGCAGCGAATTTCTGACCGATACCCACGGCACCGGTGTCTTGAACCACACCTTCCATGGCTATGCCCCCTGGAAGGGAGCTATCCCAGGACGCAAAAACGGTGTCCTGATAGCTATGGAGCAAGGAGAAACAGTCGCTTACTCTCTCTTCAACCTGCAAGACCGCGGCGGCCTTTTCGTCGGACCGGGGACTCGTGTCTACGAAGGCATGATTCTCGGCCAGAATGCCAAAGAAAAGGATCTCGTGGTCAATGCCTGCAGAGGTAAAAAGTTGACCAACGTGCGCGCCTCCGGATCCGATGAGGCTATTCGTTTGACAACGCCACGCGAATTAACACTTGAGCAAGCATTGGAATTCATCGACAACGATGAACTGGTCGAAGTGACCCCTGAATCGATTCGCCTGCGCAAACGACAGCTCAGCGAAAACGATCGAAAAAAGGCCCTCAAAAAATCAAAATAACCCTAGGAACTACAGTTGGGACTACTAATAAACTTAATATGATAAATTAATGCAAAAATGACGTTAGATGCCTTGAAAAAATCGGGGTATAGCACTATGATTGGCACGGTCTTCAACTTAACCTAGAAACGACAGTAGGATCACGAAAGTCTGCACAACATCTTGATGCACCTAGAAAACTTGAAAAAGCTCTCATCATCAATAAGGTGAACACGAGTTTTTCAAATTCTCTATTCACATCAACCTGTTGCACATCTTTTCCGCGCCCAACTGTGGTTTCTAGGTTGAATCATTTATCCCTGTCAATATCGGAGGAAGCGTGGACCGAGAGTTGAACGCTCACGAAAAACAAGCCCTCCTAGCCATTGCCCGCCAAGCGATCATTCACGGTGTGCAAACCGGCCAGGAATACATCGAACCCCGCGAAGAAAAAGCCTTAAATCAACGTAACGGATGCTTTGTCACCATCAAGCAGAATGGACAATTGCGGGGCTGCATCGGGAACTTCCAGTCTGAACTTCCCCTGTTCAAAGAAGTTGCGCATATGGCTCAGGCTTCAGCAGCGAAAGACCCTCGCTTCTATCCCTTCAAAGAGGAAGATCTAGACAATTTCACCCTCGAAATCTCAGTACTTTCACCACTACATAAAACTGAGAATATCGAAGACATAGAAGTCGGCAAACACGGTATTTACATCGAAAAGAGTTTTTATCGGGGAGTTCTGTTGCCACAGGTTGCAACGGAACACAATTGGGATCGCCAGACATTCCTCAAACAGACCTGTCTCAAAGCAGGCTTACCCACCGACGCATGGGAAGCGGACGATGCTGACATTTATGTTTTCAGTGCCCAGGTCTTCGGCGAGGAAATAACATAATAGCGTTCGGCAACCAAGATAAAAAAAGACGGGAAGGCAGATGAAGCCTTCCCGTCTTTTTTACTAGCACAGGGCACAAGACACAAGGATCAAGGATCCCAGCGCGTTGTTATGCGTCGATCAATCAGGTAATTACTACCAGGCAAACTCTTTACATAGTCCTTTATTTCTGTCGCAACTTTAGCTATTTCAATAGGGGACCTAAAGGAACGCTTCACATCTGAAACAACTGCAATTGAGACCGACATAATCGAAAAACGTCTCTTGACTCCATAACGGTCTGTTCCTTCAATAAAACCTTTGGCGCGATCCTCAGGAAGATAATACTCGGGGATCAGCCGGTCAAATTCGTCGATGATTGCTTGACACACCTGCTCCACCTTTTCGGGAGACGTGATCAGAACAAAATCATCACCACCGATATGGCCGACAAAATCCTGCTGCTTGGCATATTCGTCCTTGGCGCGGTAAAGAACTTCACCGGTCATTTTGATCAAATCACTTCCCTTGGCATAGCCATACTTGTCATTAAATGCCTTAAAATCATCCAGATCAATATAACAGAGAGCAAATTTCTCGCCCTGATCCATCTTTCCCTTGAGAACTTGCTCGATAGCCAGGTTCCCCGGCAGACGGGTTAGCGGGCTGGCATCCAGGTAGCGCAGCTGACTATCCTTGATCTTCAGCATCATCTCCTGGATTTCGCGATCAAGGCCGTCACTGGCCGTCAGAAATTCATCTGGTGACATCTCGTCAAGAACCACATCTCCCAGGTAGATGGTTGCTTGACGTAAACGCTCCACAATTCTGGCCGCCTGATGCGCGGCAAAGGCCATGCCGATCAAGCCACCCAACAATCCAATCAAACCAAAAGTCAACACGATAAACTGGCTGCTGCGAATCAGGTCCA
>JAUWTX010000243.1 GCA_030614505.1 Desulfuromonadales bacterium | reverse complement strand
TCAAAGGAGATGGAGAAAGCGACCATGTCAAAATCGGCCAGAGGACGTTGCGATTCCACAGAAACCAGTGGGTAACCGGTGCGACGATGCTCATCTAGATCTTCAGGGTCAGGGAGGAAGAACCGCTAACAAAGTGTATCATCCCGATTGTTGAGCATCTGGTAAACAGTCTGCAGACCCAGGTTGCTCATTCCCTGATAATAGGTATTCGGAAAGATCAGGGCAACGGTCAGGCGTCCTCCCCAGGGGTTGGCAACCGTTCCGGTCTCCTGATCGAGACGCTGACGATATTTTTCGATCAGGTGACGTGACATTGGTTGTATTTTACGCTGAAGAGGGAGGAGAGTTCAATTAATCTCCAACATAAACGACTCCACAGCCTCAATCACATCATCGACCGTAACCCGGTCCATACAGCGATGATCAGTTGGGCATTCCCTGAGCATACAGGGAGAACAACCTACATCATGACGGACGATGCGATAACTATCAGTGAAAGGCGATGTCGTGGTGTGATTGGTCGGGCCGAAAATGGCGACAATCGGCACATTAAAGGCCGCCGCAACATGCATGGGACCGGAATCGTTGGTAATCATCAGCGAAGCAGCATCGATCAGCGACATCATCTGCCGCACCGATGTTTTGCCGACAAAATTCAAGGCTGGAGATTGCATGACAGCGGCAATATCCTTGCCGACTTCAACCTCGGCCGGGCCACCTATCAGAACAGCAGTCATGCCACGTTCTTTTGCCAAAAAATCAGCAACGGCTGCGAAACGTTCCGGATACCAGCGTTTGGCCGAACCGTATGCGGCTCCAGGATTTATGACTACGACCGGGCTCTCGGGCAGCCGCTCTTTCGCCCAGACACGTTCGCTTTCAAACAATGCCAGGGCCTGCACCTTATCTGCGGCCGTAATGTCATAATGATTCACGATCCGCAGGAAAGCGTCCGTTTGATGGACAGTTTTTTCCGTTTCACCGAACGGCACAGAATGAGTCAGCAGAAATCTGCGGCCATCAGTGGTAAAACCGAGACGGCGTGGAATCCCGGCCAGAGCAGTCATGACCCCGGCTTCGATCGCATATTGAAAGAGTATCGCACAATCGAACTTCCGGCGGCGCAAAGCAAATGCAAATCGCAGCATACCAAAGACGCCCGAATGTTCTCCGCGCTTGTTATAGACAATGACCTCGTCGCAACCGGGGTGATTTTCCAACAACTGGGCAACCAGGGGATTGGCCACCACGGCGATATGTGCGTCGGGATAAGTTTCCCTGACCGCCATCATCGCCGGCAGGGTCATGACGGCATCGCCAATCCAGTTGGCAGTCCTGATAACAATGCGACGAATTTTTTCTGGCTCGAGATTTTTCAAGTTTAGTGGGTTACCAGCAAGTGATTTCTGGCTTAATCCAAAGGAAGGGCTTCGTCAACCAGCATGACAGGAATCCCGTCACGGACCGGATAAGCCAGCTTGCAGGCATGACAGAGTAATTTGTCATGATTGTCATCAGGGACAATCTCGCCCTTGCATTGCGGGCAGGCCAGAATTTCGAGCAGATCTTTGGATAGAGTCATGGGTAGTCTCCAGGAAAAGCATTTATTGGCTCAAGCACGACAAGTCTGATCCGATCAGAAAAATCCTTAATTTTCTGATCAGTTACCATGCTTGATTTTTTGTTTGTCGGTATTCACACCTTCTACAATAAGCCACATAGCAAGTCAAACGCAAAACAGGAAGTACTTGGCCATCACCTCACTCGGCTCTCAAGGCAATCAAAAAAAGGGCCGCACAAGGCGGCCCAAAGTAGTTAAGGGAGTCACATCATAGGCAAGCGCAGAGCTATTGAGCAAACCGTCAGACGCCGGGCGGAGAACCGGCACGGCTACTCACCCTTTGACAAGCACAGAATTAAATACCAGCAGTTGGCCATCGAGGCCGCTATAGCAGCCCTTCAGGAAAATCTCCTCATTTTCAATCGACGCGTTTACGCAAGAACGTCGGAATATCGTACTCCTCGTCTTCGTTATAGATACCGGTACGCATACCGGCACGTGGTTTATCCTGGTTCTGGTTGCGAATGAACGCCGGGATATCGCGATCTATCCTGGTCGGAGTTGGTGAGTTCTGTCGACCCAACTCCGGGTTGGAACTCCGGTTGGTGTCGAAGGTACAACCGAAACCGGTGGCAATCGCCGTCACCTGGATCTTCTCGCCCATCTCTTCGTTAATAACCAGACCGATAAATATATTGGCATCCTCGTGAACCTTGTCGTGAATGATATTAGCCACCTCCTCATAATCATCCATAGTCATGCTGGATGAACCGGTGACATTAACCAGCACGCCCTTGGCCCCTGAGATATCAATCTCTTCAAGCAACGGGCTACAGATTGCCTGCTGAGCAGCTTCGCAGGCACGGTTTTCACCCTCGGCAAGACCGATCCCCATCATGGCCATGCCCCGCTCGCTCATTGCGGCCTGTACATCGGCAAAGTCAACATTGATCATGCCGTGGGTGGTGATCAGGTCCGAGATCCCCTGCACAGCCTGCCGCAACACGTCATCTGCCGGTTTAAAGGCATCAAGAATGCCCATCTTCTTCCCGGCAAGACCACTGAGTCGATCGTTGGGGATCAGAATCAGAGAATCGACAACCTGCTTGAGCTCTTCAACTCCTTCTATTGCTTTACCCATGCGCTGCCTGCCTTCAAATGCGAACGGCTTGGTCACTACGGCTACGGTCAATGCTCCGACCTCTTTGGCAACCTCTGCAATAATCGGCGCAGCGCCAGTGCCTGTTCCGCCGCCAAGACCTGCGGCAATAAAAACCATATCCGCACCTTGCAACAACTCCTTGAGTCTGGCCCGATCCTCTTCGGCCGCTTCGCGACCAACGTCCGGGTTAGCTCCGGCACCCAAGCCCTTGGTCAACTTGGTGCCTAGTTGCACGCGTAGCGCCGCCAGATTAGCCCGCAGTGCCTGGGCATCGGTATTGGCCACCATGAACTCCACACCATCGATACGGGCGGCAATCATTGTATTGACAGCATTACTGCCGCCGCCACCGACACCAACAACCTTGATTTTCGCTACCTGGTCTATACTCTCGTCAAATTCAAACATAATGACTCCCTCCGTCATTGTTGTGACCGGCGCTTCTCCGTTGCTCCGGTCGTTTTAGTTTACAGGCCTTATGCCTCGATTATTTTCAGAAGAATTCGCCAAACCACTCTTTCATGCGTCGCGTCACACGATCGAACAGGTTTTCTTGCCCTATCACGAAGTTGCGTGTTTGCATGTTTCGGCTGCCATACTTCACCAGGCCGACACCGGTGGCGTAAACTGGTGAATTGACCACGTCAGTCAATCCGCCGATATCGATCGGATTCCCGCGTCGTACCGGCAGGTCGAAAATCTGTTCTGCCAGCTCCGGCATCCCCGGCAGAATCGCCGAGCCACCGGTCAGCACCACTCCGGATGCGATCAGGTCCTCGTAACCACTCTTGACGATCTCACGGTTGACCAGGGTGAAGATCTCCTCAACCCGTGGCTCAAGAATCTCTGCCAGCAGTTGACGTGACAAAATACGTGGTTCGCGACCACCCACCGATGGGACTTCAATCGTTTCGTCCTTGCCGACCATTGATGAAAGGCAGCATCCTGAAATCTGCTTGATCTTCTCCGCCTCGGCGCTCGGTGTCCGTAAACCGACGGCAATGTCGTTGGTCAGATGGTTGCCACCGAGCGACAGAACCGAAGTATGCTTGATCGCACCGTCAACAAAGATGGCGATGTCCGTAGTGCCACCACCGATATCGACAAGGGCAACGCCCAGG
>JAUWTX010000250.1 GCA_030614505.1 Desulfuromonadales bacterium | reverse complement strand
GATGCGGAAAAATTCTATGGTGAACCTCCCTATGGCCATGCTGAACTATCGTCGATAAAAACTTTTTCCAAAAAAATGGGTCTTGACCTGGCGCTCAGTATGCAGCGCCTGAAAGACGCTGGTTTCACTGTCGAGAACAGTGACCAGCCTCTGAACGAAATCGCCGCAGCGAACCAGACCTCTCCAAAAGAGATTTTTCTGATCATTTCTCCGCTGAGTGAACGGGTGAGAAACACTTTCCCCAGTCAGGCCCCGTCCGGCCTGGGAAAAAGACCACTGATTGATCTCTGTCAGGAGTATTCGGTCAATAGCAAGACAGTTCTCCAAATCCTTGCTGATCATGGTATTCAGGCGAAAGAAGAGATGAGTCTTAAGGAGATTGCGGATGCCTCGGGGAAAGATGCCCTGTCGATTTATGACATCATTAGAGAGGGGCTGGATGAGGAGTAGGCTGGTTTTTTGCTTTGTTTTTTTCTGAGAATCAAAACCAAGACCGGCGGGTCGCGTCCCGCCGGTCCTAAGCTTGTTCTAAATGTTTAAAAATCCCCAAAAACAGCTTCCTTATTTCCTGTGAAACCTGACAAGTAAACCCCCTTAACATTCTCAAACATGCGTCGCAGTACCCCAATAGTTAAAACACGCAGGACGCCACCCCGGAATATACTTAGCCCTCATCCCCTTAATCCTGAATCCCCCCTGCTCAATAAGTCCGGGGATATCACGGTTCAGGTTGCACCCACCTCCGATACGCTTCCAGACCGGATTGATGCACTTCTGCCATCTGCGAATATTCGCATCCGGAGCCACACCATGCTCGCAAAAAACAAGTTCACCGCCTGGCTTGAGAACCCTTGCTATTTCTCGCAGCGCCAATTCGATATCAGAGATGGTGCATAACGTATAGGTCACAAGAACAGTGTCGGCACAATTTGTCTCAAGAGGGAGCTCTTCGACAGGTAAGCTAATAAACTCAACATCAAAACTAACAGACTCTGCTTGTTTTTCGGCCATCTTGATCATTTCCGGTGAAGGATCAAGACCCCACAACTTGCTCACCTTGCTTGCGTCATAGTAGGGGAGGTTCAAGCCTGAGCCAAGCCCGACTTCCAGCACCCGACCATGAGCCAGGGGAACAACTTTTTCCCTCTGGCGCATTGCCGGCCGGTGTTTGCATGCTGCGTGCACCAGGTTAGGCAGGATGTGTTTTTCATACAGGCCCATCAAACCCTCCAGATGCTAGAGACGTCGGCAGGCTGATTGTGAAAACACTACCTTCGCCGAGGGTGCTGTGTACCACCACATCACCGTTATGCGCCTGGACGATATGCTTGACAATCGCCAGGCCCAGGCCGGTGCCACCGATGGCACGACTGCGGGCGGCATCGACACGGTAGAAGCGCTCGAAAAGCCGGGGCAGGTGTTCTTTCGGGATGCCCTGGCCGCGGTCCTGAACCTTGATCTGGACCTGATCTCCGGCTTGCCACCCTTCGACAGTTACCACGCTCCCTGCTTCACTGTATTTGATGGCATTGTCCACCAGGTTGATGATTGCCTGTTCCAGCAATGGGGCGTTGACACAGGCCATCAGTTCCTCCGAACAGAACAGACTGACCTGGACCTCTCTTGCTTCTGCAATTATTGCGCAGGCCTGAAGGGCGGAGGTAAAGATAGGTTGCAGATTCTCCATCGTGCAGTCGATAGTCTCTGTTTCAGCCCCTCGTTCCAGGCGCGAGAGGGCCAACAGGTCTTCGATGATGGCATTGAGTCGATCAACCTGTCTGTCGGCGATCTCAAGGAACTGTTGGCTGTCCCGTGGGTCGTTCATGGCTCCACCCTGAAGGGTTTCCACGGCGCCCTTGATGGCCGTGATTGGGGTCTTTAGTTCGTGGGAGACATTGGCGACAAAATCGCGGCGCAGGTTTTCCAGACGGCGCAGACGGGTAACATCATGGACAACGACCAAGGCGCCTATCTTTTGTCCTGTAGCACCACGCAGGGGGGCGCCATGAGCCTGCAGGTAGCGCTCCTCTCCCTGGTGCAGCAATGTAAGTTCCCCCTCAATAGGGTCGCTGCTGGTCAAGGCCTGTTCGACAAAACGGTGCAAGTCTACCTTGCGGGTGACTTCACCAATGTGTCTGCCGGTCGCATTGGCGAGGTTGATATCGAAGAGGTGAGCTGCCGCGGAGTTGATTCGCAGTACCACCTGATCGGTATCGATGGCGATAACCCCCTCGATCATACTGGCCAGTACGGCCTCCTGTTCGTTGCGCTGACGGATCACAGTGCGCAGACGTTCATCCAGTTGGGCCGCCATGCTGTTCATGGCTTCGGCGAGTCCGCTGATCTCTGTGACTGTAGAGATTGGAAGCGATTGTTCCAGGTTGCCTTCGGCAAAACGTTCTGCGCCTTTTTGCAGTTCCCCCAATGGACGGCTCATACGTCGTGACACGATCAGGGCGACGAGTGCAGCAATCAAGGCAACGACCAGACCGCCGCCGACAAACTTCAGGGTTATTTTTGAAAGCGTGTGCTCAAGTGCGGTAATCGAGAGGGATGCGCGAATAGTACCGGTGACCCGGTCCTGTCCCATGATCGGGATCGCCACATAGAGCATATTCTGCTGTAATGTCTGGCTGAAACGGGTTGCCGTACCGATATGCCCTTGCAGAGCTTGAGCAATCTCCGGGCGATTGCTGTGATTATCCATCTGCTCCGGTTGGTTTTCCGAATCACCAATGACCGTGCCATCGTTGAGGATCACTGTTAATCGCGTTGCCGTACTATTGCCGAGTTCCTTGCAGAGTCGATCGACTGTGGAGATGTTTGCCAAGGTCATCTGCCCAGTCAGTTGCTTTCCTGCAAGGTAAGCTCTGGCTTCAAGGTCTTTAGTTGTCTGCCGAATCTGAAAAGAACTGAGCTCTCGGGAGATAGTCCAGGTGACAGCGAGCAGAGCGCAGATGATAATTGCCAGGAAAGGAGGGAATATTTGCCAGATAAGTTTTTTTTGAGACATAGGAACCAGCTGTAAGCTTTAAGTTGTAAGAAAAATTACACGTTCAGGCAACAACCTCTGCCAGGAGCTTGTCGCTTATTGATTGATTTTCGCGGCACTCGTCCCGCGTTCCGCGTCCCGTTTTATTCCTTAATCCGGTAACCGACCCCGCGAACAGTTTCAATGTAGGAGCCACAGGCGCCGAGCTTCTTGCGCAAACCAACCACCTGTACATCGACGGCACGGTCAGTGACGGCATAACCTTCGCCGTGAATGGCATCGACAATCTGCGTGCGCGTAAAAACCCAGCCTGGTTTGGCAGCCAATTGGCTCAGGAGTTTGAATTCGGAGACAGTCAGATCAACATCTTTCCCGGCCGCGGTCACCCGGTTGCGTCGTGGGTCGATAGTAAGGTCGTGAACGACAATCGGATCCTTGGCCCGGTCGCTTTTGCCGGCCACTCTTCTGCGTAACACGGCCTTGATGCGGGCGATTAAAACCTGGGGGCTGAATGGTTTGGGGATATAATCGTCTGCCCCATATTCCAGCCCCTTGATAATGTCCTCTTCTTCCCCCTTGGCGGTCATCATGACAATGGCGACTTCAGACAAGTCCGGATTGGTGCGTAATTGCCGACAGACTTCCAATCCGTTAATGTTGGGCAGCATCAGGTCAAGAACCACAAGGTTAGGACGTCCCTGCAGTGCCTTTTGCAGTCCTTCCTCGCCACTGGTTGCAGTGTCAACGTTGAACCCGGCCTTCACCAGGTTGTAATGCACGAGTG
>JAUWTX010000152.1 GCA_030614505.1 Desulfuromonadales bacterium | reverse complement strand
TAATTTCTGACGAGAAAGGAATACAATTATGGCACTTTTACTTCCGGGCTTCCATTTCAAGGTAGAATGGGGCGGCACCAATATCGGTTTTTCAGAGGCCTCGGGGCTGACTATGGAAATCCAGCCGATCGAGTACCGTGACGGCGCCAGCAGCGATTTCAATACCATCAAGATGCCGGGCTTGCCGAAGACGGCCAATGTTGTTCTCAAGCGTGGTATTGTCGATGGCGACAAGGAGTTTTTTGACTGGCTGAATAAAACCAAGATGAACAAGGCCGAGCGCCGCGACGTGACTATCAGCCTCCTCAATGAAGAGCATGAGCCGGTAATGACCTGGAAAGTGACCAACTGCTTTCCGGTGAAAATTGAAGGCCCGGGTCTGAAAGCGACGGGCAATGAAGTAGCGATCGAAACACTGGAACTGGCCCATGAAGGGCTTACCATACTGACTTAGAGTTGCGATGAGTTATTATCCACCGGTTACATTCCATTTTAAAGTCGAGATCGGCCTTGACAGCCTGCACGAACATGACGTGCGCTTTCAGGAAGTGTCGGGGCTCAGTAGTGAGCTTGGGGTTGAACAGGTTGCCGAGGGCGGTGAAAACCGTTTCGAGCATCGGCTCCCGGCCCGCGGCAAGTTCGGCAATCTGGTCCTGAAGCGTGGCTTGTTGACCGAATCCGGCGTCATCACCTGGATCAAGGATGCGATTGAGAACTTCGAGTTCAAACCCGCCGATGTGCTGGTTTCACTGTTGGACGAGGAGCATAACCCCCTCGCTTCCTGGAGTTTTGTCGCCGCATGGCCGGTGAAATGGAGCCTGGGTGCTTTTGATGCAAAGAAAAACGAGGTGGTAGTGGAAACCCTGGAACTTGCGTACAGGTATTTCACTAAGGTTGAAAAATGAGGATCACCTCAATAAGAATAGCAAGAGGTATGCGGTATGCCGATTGAAATCCGTGAGTTGGTGATCCGGGCCGAAGTTGATCCCCGGCAGAGTGAAGGGCTACAGGCCGGACAAGGTCCCGGCGCCGCGGCAGACAGAGAACAGCTTGTTCGCGATTGCGTTGAACAGGTGATGGAAATGATCCACCAGAAAGAGGAGCGCTGATGGCCGGCAACGAAGGCGAATTAAAGAAACTGAAGATCGAAGCCTATTCATCAATCAGGTATGACGCTGGGGACAAAGTTGATGAATTCTTCGTCATGTTCAATCCCCCGACCCTGTCGCAGATCTACGAGATAGAATACAATGAGGGCCAGGCCCAGGGAACTTCCGGCTCTTCGCAGAGTTTCGGCAAGATAAAACCACAGGAATACACCTTTGAATTTCTCATTGACGGAACGGGGACCACGCCTCCTCCGGTTGGTGCCGGGAGTGATTTCACCGATCAGTCCGCTGTCGGCGAACCCGTTGATGTTTTTGCCGAGGTGGCTAATTTTCTCGCGCTGACCTATGAGTTCAACGGAGAACTGCACAGACCCTACTATCTGAAGGTCCACTGGGGCCAGTTTGTTCTGTATTGCATCATGAAGAAGGCCGATGTCACCTACACCCTCTTCAAACCCAACGGCTTTCCGCTACGCGCCAAAATCAATGCAGCTTTTTCTCAGATCAGCGATGATGATCTCCGGATTGCCAGGGAGGGCAGGAATTCTCCTGATATGACCCATTACCGTCAGGTTCATGACGGTGACCAGTTGCCGCTCATGTGTTTTCGGATCTACGGGGATATGAGCCATTATTTTGATGTTGCCAGATACAATAACATCATTGATTTCAGAAACCTCGAAACTGGTGTCCGGATTGCCTTTCCGCCCTTGAAGGACCTGCAGAAGCTTAGGAAGGATTATGCCTGAACGAATCACATTCACCATAGAAGTTGATGGCGAAGCCGTATCCACCGCGCTGCAGATTACCTCCGTAGTCGTCAATCGTCAGATCAACCGGATTCCTTCGGCTATGCTCATCATCGTTGATGGTGAGACCAATAGAAGTGATTTTGCGATCAGTAATGAAGAAACCTTCATTCCCGGCAAGGAGCTGACAGTCAAGGCTGGCGACAGCGGCGATGAAGAGCTGATCTTTAAAGGCATCATAACCAGTCACCGTATAAAGGTTCGCCCAAATGGTCAGTCCCAGCTTCTTGTCGAAGCCCGGGACGCCGCCTTCAAAATGACCCTCAGCCCCAGAAATGCCCTGTTCGAGGAAACAACCGACAGCGATATCATCGAGGAAATACTTGGCAACTACAGTGACTTGATCTCTGATGTGGAGGCCACCGAGGCAACCAATCTGCGTATGGTGCAGCACCGGGCAACAGACTGGGATTTCATTCTCGCACGAGCAAGGGCAAATGGGAAACTGCTCTTTGTCAATGATGGAGAAATGAAAATTGCCGCACCGACGGTAAACGATTCTCCCGCCGTTACACTGACCTACGGGGCGAACGTTATGGAGTTTGATCTTGAGATGGACGCTCGATATCAGGTCGCGACTCTGAAGACTAAGGCATGGGCCCTTGCGGATCAGGAAATTGTAGAAGCGAAGGCTACCGACCCCGACTCTTTCGAGCAGGGTAATATTGATGCTGTAACCTTGGCCGAGGCCGCAGGAGGGCAGGAGGTGGAACTGTATGATTCCGGGCAGGCCGATGAGACAGCGCTTCAGGCATGGGCAGACGCGCGGTTGAACTGGCGGCGTCTTGCCCGCATTCGCGGTCATATTCGTTTTAAGGGCAATGCCGCGACACTGCCCGGGATGACGGTCGAACTGGTTGGTTTTGGCGATCGATTTAATGGTAATACCTTTGTAAGCGGTGTCCGCCACGAATTTTACGATGGCGGCTGGACGCTTGATGTTGCAATCGGCTTGCCTGAAAACCTTTTCCCTGATGACAAAGGAGTCAACTTGCAGACCGAACTTTTGCCTGCCATCGGCGGTCTGCATGTCGGAAAAGTTTTGCAGCTCCAGGATGACCCCGATGGCGCCGAACGAATTCTTGTTCACATTCCGATGATAACCCCCGATGGCAGTGGCCTCTGGACCCGGTGGGCATCGGTTGATGCTGGGAATAACCGTGGTTTTGTCTGGCGGCCGGAAATCGGTGATGAAGTGGTAGTCGGTTTCCTGGGCGGTGATCCGCGTTCCCCCGTCGTTCTCGGCGGGTTGCACAGCGCCGCCAATCCCGCCCCCATCGAAGCGTCCGATGATAATTTTGAAAAAGGTTATGTGTCCAAAAGTGAAATGCGGTTCCATTTTGATGATGACAAAAAGATCATCACCATCGAGACGCCGGGCGGTCACCAGTTATTCCTTGACGAAGATGACAGTTCCATTCGGATAGTTGAATTGAACGGCAACAGCGTTGTCATGAATGGAGATGGCATTACCATGGACAGTCCAGGCGATTTCATCGTCACCTGTTCTGGCAATGCCACCATCGAAGCAGGTGGCAACATAGAACTGATTGCCTCCGGGGATTTGACCGCAACCGGAACCAATGTGACAGCGGAAGCAAACGCCAGCGCAACGGTTTCCGGCTCCGCCGGTGCCGAACTGAGCAGCGGCGGCCAGACCAAGGTGGAAGGCTCGATTGTGATGATTAATTAGTTTTGGATCACCTCCAAAAGAGTTGGTGATCCTGGACCCTTTTTCCCAACTAATTGGGAGAAAAACCCTAGTTGTCAGCTTTTAGCCAACTTGCAGGTTGGGTTGAGCTTGCGAAACCCAACATTTTGGCTGGCTCAAAAGTGATAATTGACAAATAATTTCTTGAAAAGACTCAGGAAAGGACAGGAAACCATGAATTACAAAACACCAGGTGTCTATGTTGAGGAAGTATCGGTATTTCCCCCGTCCATTGCCGAAGTTGCAACGGCTATACCGGCCTTTATCGGCTATACCGAAAAGGCTAAGTTCAAGGGCAAGGATCTAACAAAAACGGCTGTCGAGGCAACCTCCCTTGTTGAGTTTGAAGAACGTTTCGGCAAGGGGCCGGGCATTGACATAGAGAAGATCGTGCTGATCGAAAATAATACGGTCAGTAAAGTTGAGACCAATACTACCTATCTGCTCTACGACAGCATCCGGCTCTATTTTGCAAACGGCGGCGGCCGCTGTTACATCGTTTCGGTCGGACAGTATGTCAAGAGTCCCAAGGACTCGATCAGCAAGGACGATATCGAAGCAGGCCTTGCGGTCATTGCCAAAGAAGACGAACCCACCATGTTGCTGTTTCCAGATGCAACGCGGCTTACCGACACCAGGCTATATGAACTGCAGCAGACCGCGCTCAGGCAGGCTTCCACCCTGGGGGACCGCTTTGTAATCATGGATCTACTGGAAAAGGAAGGCGCAACTGTCAAGGAGGCATACAAGGAATTCCGCAATAATGTGGGGATTAACAATCTTCCCTACGGTGCTGCCTATACACCTTACCTGAAGGCCGGTCTTGCCAAGGAGGTGAAGTACCGCAGCGCCAAGGATGCGCTGTATAAATACGGCGGCAAAATCAAACTCGCCTCCCTGACTGAGGAACCGGAAGTCGCGGCAACAATCGACTCCCTGGAAGATATCATTGCCGATTCAACAACGATGCAAAATATTGTCAACGGGATAAAGGGGGATAGGGCCACTCTGCAGGAAGCCTATCAGGCAAAGGTCAATGCCTTTAAGGATGTTATCAACAACAGTGCCTCAAGCGCAGCAGCCATACGTGCTGTTTTTAAAGAATTGTGCACGTTATGTTACGATGTTCTGCGACTTGTCTTTGATGACCTGGCAAGTGGAGGAGGCCCGCTGGTGGGTGACGGGCCGGAATGTCTGCAGTATTTCCTCACCAATAATTTCACTACCCAGTTAAGCGATATCGCAAAAACTCTCAATGCATATTTGAAAAATGCCGGGCATACTAACCTGAACGAGCTGTATACGACCTTTGCCTGGAACGCAACCGACTGGTCAACTGAAATCGACAGCACGGTCACACCGCCAAAGACTTTTGACTGGACTGCCGCTGACTGGACCGATCTGTTTGACAGCGCCAATGTGACGGAAGATACAACCCTCTATGGCAGCGGTGCATCGGCCAGAGAAAGGCTGAGCAGCGCAGAACCATACATCAGTACTCTGTTCAAAAGCCTGAGTGGTGCGGTTGGTGATCTGCAGTTGTCGGCTGCCAGTCTGGAAAAAAAGAAGGAAGAACTGCTTCTCCAGCAGATGCCAACCTACAAGAATATTGTCACGGCGGTGAACGAAAACCTGACCGTCGTTCCGCCAAGCGGTGTAATTGCCGGCATCTACTGCTCTGTTGACAAGACCCGCGGGGTCTGGAAGGCACCTGCGAACGTCAGTTTGAGTAGTATCGCAGGCCTGACACAGCGAATTGATAACGAAGAGCAGGAAGACCTGAATGTCGATGTCAATGCCGGGAAATCCATTAATGCGATTCGCGCCTTCGCCGGTCGAGGTATCATTGTCTGGGGGGCGCGGACACTGGCCGGAAACGACAATGAATGGCGCTATATCCCTGTGCGGCGTTTTTTCAATATGGTCGAGGAATCGGTAAAAAAATCTACCGGCTGGGCTGTTTTCGAACCCAATGACGCCAGTCTGTGGACCAAGATAAAGGCCATGATCGAGAACTACCTGACACTCAAGTGGCGTGACGGCGCCCTGGCCGGCGCCAAACCCGATGAAGCCTTCTT
>JAUWTX010000126.1 GCA_030614505.1 Desulfuromonadales bacterium | reverse complement strand
GGCCGGTCAAGGTGGCAATCTTTTCTGCCAGGGCGTCAGAGGTCAGCGGCCCACTGGCAATGATGACCAGGCGGTTCTCGGGGACCTCGGTGATCTCCTGACGACGCAGGGTGATGAGCGGGTGCTCTTCAATGATCTTGGTCAGTTGTTCGGCAAAACCGTTCCTGTCAACTGCCAATGCTCCTCCGGCCGGAACCGCATGGGCATCTGCTGTGTCGATAAAGAGGCTGTCACAACGCCGCAACTCCTCCTTCAACAACCCGACCGCATTATGCATGCCGGTACCACGCAGGCTGTTGGAGCAAACCAGCTCACCGAGACGGTCGCTCTGGTGGGCAGGTGTCATGCGATGCGGGCGCATCTCGAAAAGTTCGACCGGGATTCCTTGCCGTGCAACTTGCCAGGCGGCTTCACAGCCAGCAAGGCCGGCACCGATGATGGTAATAGGTGTCATAATGAACAATCGTTATTGGGGTTGCTGTTTGCTGTGACTGAGGCGCTTTGGCAGAACCTGCCTCAGTATACAGGAGAAAGACAGAAAAGGCCGGGCATTCGCCCGGCCACTGTTTGTTCTTTTATTTCAAGCTATAGCTCAGGTCTTTTTTTTGATGGTTTTCTTTGCGGCCGGTTTTTTGGCCGCGGTCTTCTTTCCCGGGGTCTTTTTGGCTGCGGCTTTTTTTGCTGGCGCTTTCTGCTCCGGTTCGACCAGGGTTACCAGATAGTCACATTCATCCTGAGGACACTTGCGCACAGTGCCGGCGCGCTTGGTGGTTTTCTCCACCACAAGCGGAAAAGCACACTTGGGACAAGGTTCAGCAAAGGGCTGATCCCACAGGGCGTACTTACATATCGGATAACGGTTGCAGGAGTAGAAGATCTTGCCGTATCGACTCTTCTTCTCCATGATTTCGCCTTCCTTGCAGGCCGGGCAGTCGATGCCGAGCGATTTCGGCTTGATCAGCGGCTGGTTGTTCTTACAATCGGGATAGCCTGAACAGGCCAGGTACTTGCCGTATCGGCCTTCCTTGAACAGCATCTTGGCGCCGCACTTTTCGCAGATTTCGTCTGAATAAACCGGCTTGTCATTTCGTTCGCCATTGACTGGTCGGGTGTATTTGCATTCCGGATAGCCGTTGCAGGCAATGAAGTAGCCGTTGCGTCCGAACTTCTTGGAGAGAGTTTGCTGGCATTCAGGACATTTTTCGTCGAGGGGTTCACCAACGAATTTGACCTCTTTGACGTCTTCAACCTCTTTTTTGAATGGGATCCAGAAGTCTTTCAGGAAAGACTTCCATTCACCTTTTCCAAGAGAAATGGCATCAAGGTCATCTTCCATGTTGGCAGTAAATTGGTAGTCGACGTACTTGTTGAAACACTGCATCAGAAAACGAATGACTTCGCGACCCAGGTCTTGCGGAAAGAAGGTCCGCTTGGTCAGTAGCACGTACTTGCGCTCTACCAAGGTGTTCATGGTGGCCGCGTAGGTCGATGGCCGACCAATACCGTTTTCCTCGAGGATTTTGACCAGAGACGCTTCCGTGTAACGCGGTGGCGGTTGGGTCGTATGCTCTTCGCCCTGCAGTTCATCAAAAGAGAGAACTTCTTTTTCGTTCAGATCCGGCAGGAGCCCTTCAACTTCTTCACTCTCGGTATCCTTGCCTTCAATGTAGACTTTCATGAACCCGGGGAATCGAATCACTTGTCCTGAAGCACGGAACAGATAATTTTCCCCGGCCAGAATGTCAACCGCGGTGGCGTCGATTTTGGCATCAGCCATTTGTGCTGCGATCGTACGTTCCCATATCAGCTTGTAGAGCCGCAGTTCGTCACTATCCAGAGAGGTTTTGAGTGTGTCCGGGTGGCGAGCCAGGCCGGTGGGACGAATCGCTTCATGGGCTTCCTGGGCATTCTTGGCTTTGCTCTTGTAGGTGCGAGGTTTGACCGGAACATACTCCTTGCCAAAGCGATCCTCAATGACTTGTCGGGCTTCCTGGATGGCGATATTGGAGAGCGTTACCGAGTCAGTACGCATGTAGGTGATCAGTCCAACGGGGCCGTCACCGGTGTCAACGCCTTCGTATAGTTTTTGTGCCAGCGACATGGTCTTGCGCGCGGAGAAGCCAAGCTTACGGTTGGCTTCCTGCTGCAGGGTGCTGGTGGTGAAGGGTGCTGCAGGACGACGTTTCTTCTCAGTGCGGCTGATAGTTGAAACCTGCAGCGGCAGAGATTTGATCTCTTCGACCAGTTGCTCTGCGGCTTTCTGATCAGCGATCACTTGATAGCTGCTGGCTTCAAGCTGTTTGGCGTTGGAGGCGACTTTCTGGCCTTCGATGGCGTGCAGCCTGGCAGAAAAAGTGGCTTTCTCAGCGTTGGCCATGGTGGCCTCGATGGTCCAGTATCCCTGGGTCTTGAACGCCTCGATTTCCGCTTCTCGTTCGCAGATCAGGCGCAGTGCAACCGATTGCACCCGGCCTGCCGAGCGGCTGCCCGGAATTTTTCGCCAGAGGACCGGCGAAAGGTTGAAGCCGACCAGATAGTCGAGGATGCGTCGGGCCTGTTGAGCATCGACCATCTCGGTAGAAATTTGTCGTGGATTGGCCATCGCTTCGGCGATGGCATCCTTGGTGATCTCATGAAAAACCACCCTGCTGACGCGAGGTGATTCACCCTTTTCATCAACGCCGAGAGCTTCCAGCAGGTGCCAGGCGATTGCTTCTCCTTCACGGTCGGGGTCAGTGGCGAGAACCAGTTCATCAGCTTTCTTGAGCGCCTGCTTAAGGATGCTCAGCTGTTTTTTGGCTTTGGCCGTTACAACGTATTTGGGAAGAAAATCATTGTCGACGTCAACAGAACCGTTCTTGCTCGGAAGATCGCGGACGTGTCCGTAGGATGCCAGGACCTGATAACCTTTGCCGAGAAATTTCTCGATGGTTTTGGCCTTGGCGGGGGATTCAACAATAACCAGAGAATTAGCCATAATATTTGTTCAAATCTTTTGTTTGAGGAAATCCTGACTTTGTAGCATCACAAATTCAGGAATAATGAAAAGTCAGGAAAGTACATCTTTAGAAAAATATAAAAAGGCCGCAGGATGTCCCGCAGCCCTTAGCTCGTCAGTTCAGCAATCGCTGCCAGTCATCTTCGAGCAAACAGTCGAATTCACGTCGCCATTCGTTTTGGGCGTTGGCAAACATGGTCAGGACTGTAATGGTTTTAATCTCTTTCAGGGTAACCTCGTCCTCTTGCATATGCAGAGCTTTTTCAATAACTTCTTCCTGGATCTCATCATCCAGAACGCCCATGGTTCGCAGTCGGGTTAAAAAGCCGCGTGCTTCTGAAGAAAGCACCCGGTTTTCTTCAGCGGAAAAGACCCTGTGGCTCAGTGCTGGTGCGCTCAATGTTGATTCATTGCTGGCCGGGGCGCAAAACGCCTGGCTCTCCATCCAGCAGAAGGCTGCATCGATCTCTTCGGCTTCGAATCCGACGGCCAGCAACTCTTCGACGAGGTCGTTCTCCGTCATCATGTCGCGGTCATCGAGAAAGTATTGAGCGATGAAACTGACAATCGCCAAGACCCGTTCTCTCAAGCGGTCTCCATTGTTTTTGGTAGATTAAAGTGCCCGGCGGCCACGAATATAGCGTCCGCCCGGTAGCCTCTCTGCATACTCATGAAGCTCTAGCTGCAGTAAAATAGCGGAAAGTTCCATGGGTGTCAACCCACTTCCCCCGGAAAGTTCGTCGCTGTGTCGGGGGGTTAAGTCGAGCCTGGACAACACTGAACCGGCTGGTTCGGGGAGATGGACGCCGGCTGATTCTGTGGGAGGTCGTTTTCTCTTGTCTTGTGCACCGACGCCAAGAATTTGCAGAATCTCAGCTGTCTCCGTGACCGGGTGCGCTCCTTGTTTGATCAGAAGATTCGGGCCATAACTGGTCTTGCGATCGACACCACCCGGAACAGCCATCACCTCTCGCCCCTGGTCGAGGGCAAATTCAGCTGTAATCAGGGACCCACTGTCACGGGACGCCTCGATCACCAGAGTGCCTTTGCTGAGGCCGCTGATAATGCGATTGCGGCCCGGAAAATGTCCAGGCAGAGGTTCGCTGCCGGGTGGGTATTCGGAGATGAGGGCGCCTTGCTCAATGATCTGGTGATAGAGTTTGATGTTTTCCGGCGGGTATACTCGATCAATGCCGCAACCGAGAATCGCCAGGGTTTTGCCGTCGCCATCAAGAGTGCCACGATGTGCTGCGGCATCAATACCGCGAGCCAGGCCACTAATAATAACGCGGCCTGCCGTTGCCAGTTCTGCCGCCAGTTGTTCCGTAAATACCCTCCCGAAGTCACTCGGGTGGCGGGTGCCGACGATGGCAAGGGCCGGTCCCTCTGGCCATTTGCCGCAGCCGTACAACAGGGCGGGCGGATCTGGAATATGCCGCAGGGCTTGTGGGTAATCAGGGTCCCAAATGGTGCACAGCCAGCCACTCATTTTCTCCAGGCATTGACAGGCTTTTTGTACCTTGGTGTCTGTGGCTACCGGAACCCTGCTTGCCATATCCTTTCGCAAACCGGGCAGCTTCGGCCAGCCTCCGTCGGCAGCATCAAGGGCATTTTCAGGGGTTTTGAAATGTTCGATCAGGCGTATCAGGCCGGCACGGCCAAGGCCCGGTGTGAACTGCAGACGCAGCCAGGGGAGCAGGTGTTCCATCGGTTCCCTCCATGTGGATATGATCAATTCAATAAAAAAGGATGGGCCGGCAATCCAGCCCATCCTGAAATCTGCTGCTTTTTCTCATGTTTCGGGCGTAACTCCCGAATGAATACTACTTGATCTTGGTCCTGACCTGATCGCCCCTGTAGAGCGGTAGATTGGTTGTACGGGTTATCAGAGCCTCGGCAAAGCCCTGACGGACCTCGAGGACAATGGCGTCGCCCAAGTCAATGTCAGGCAGAACCAGAACCTCATCCCTGTGGGCTTGAGCAGTCACTTCACGTTTGCGGTAGAGATCTAGTTCATGGCCTACTATCAAACCACTTTCCTTCCCTATGTCGATGAGGATAACTTCCCATTGACCCATGGCCAGTTTCCCGATGTCGTCCGCGATGATATAGCCTTCAAGGATTTCACCTGCAAGGATACGTGTAATCCGGTCGGGAAGCGGTTGATAAGGACGGACCTTGGAGCCGCGCATGATTTCACGCAGGGCGTTAGTGATGGTTGCCACAGCGACAGTCGGTGTCACTTCCGTGATTTCCACTGTGCCAAGCTGAATCGTCTGAAAGCCGATCGATTGATCCTTCATCTGGTGGCCGAACTTTTTTTCAGTAGCCGGATGGAAGACTTTCGGCCCCATGGTGATCAGTTCGAACACATCGCCGGGCTTGGTGGCCGCGAGGTCGTTCATTTCGAGAAAGACGGTGTCGTCGGTTGTAACCATGACACGATTGTCCACGGTATCAACCAGGGTTCCCAAAGTATCCACCTCGGTATTGCTGATAAAACTCTGAGCGCCACCGTAGGTGGGGATCAGTAGAAGCTCATCCGGAGTCATGACTGCTGCACCAATGTCGCCGACACCTTCACCGATCGGAATAATCTCAATGCGGCCGTCGTAGATACGCAATTTCTGACCTGGATAAATCAGGTGGGGGTTGCCGATAGCGGGATTATTGGACCATAGATTGGGCCAATAGTAAGGGTCCTTGATGAAGCGCTGGGAAATGTCCCACAAGGTATCGCCCTGTTTGACCGTGTAAATGATCGGCTCTTCCTTGGCACTGGCTATACTTGGCCAGATCATGAGTAATAAACAAGCGGTCAGGATAGTACGTTTGAAATTCATGTTTCCCCCTTGGTGACAACCGGTTAGGGTATCGTCAGTTCCTGGGCTTTTTGAGTTGCTGTGCTTTTCGGATAACGTCGGCTGAGAGTGTCAACTGCCTGGCGGGCTTCATCTGTTGCCCCCAACTGTAACTGTGCTATGGCTATCTTATACAGTGCGTCCGGGTTTTTGGGCGCGCTCGGATAGTCATTGAGGACACGCTCAAATTCCTGAATCGCCAAAGGGTATTGCTGTTGGTTGAAGTAACAGTCACCCAGCCAGAATTGTGCGTTGCTGGCGTAGCTGTTGTTGGGAAAGCGTTGCAGGAAGGCCTCGAAACCGTAAATAGCGGTCTGATAACGACCCGAGGCGTAGTCGCCAAACGCCTGCAGGTAAACTTCTGTTGGTGAACCTTCCCCCTGGATCGGAGCTGTCGCGACCCCATGTGATTGAGGTGTCCGAGCAGAGGGGTAACCGGCCTGGGCCTGTTGCGGTGCCTGACGAAGCTGTTCAATCTCTTCGGCCTGTCGTTGCAGTTTGTTTTCCAATTCAGCAACCTGGCGGGACAGACTCTGCATGGTTTGCTGCTGACTGTTCAACGATGAGTGCAGTCGGCGCATTTCAAGTGTCAGGTTGTTGGAGCCGGGGGCTGTGGGCGGTGGTGTACACG
>JAUWTX010000189.1 GCA_030614505.1 Desulfuromonadales bacterium | reverse complement strand
TCGAGGTCGTTCCAGTCTATCCAGCTGATGGTGTTGTCCTGGCACCAGGCGTTGTTGTTGCCACCCTGGCTACGCGCCATTTCATCGCCGGCAAGTAGCATCGGCACGCCATGAGCGAGTATCAGCAAAGTGGCAAAGTTTCGCAATTGTTGCTCACGTAGAGCGATGATTGGCGGATCGGCACCAGGCCCTTCGATACCATGATTGGCACTGAAATTATGGTCATCGCCGTCGGCATTGTATTCGCCGTTAGCCTCGTTGTGTTTGGTCTGGTAGCTGACCAGATCGGCAAGCGTGAAGCCATCGTGGCTGGTGACGAAATTGATACTGTGGTAAGGAGCACGACCATCATCCTGGTAAAGGTCGGAGCTGCCGGCCAGGCGGGTAGCCAATACCGGAACCATGCCCTTATCGCCGCGAATAAAACGACGAATGTCGTCGCGGAACTTGCCATTCCATTCGGCCCAACGACCGAAATTGGGGAAGGTGCCGACCTGGTAAAGGCCGGCGGCATCCCAGGCTTCTGCAATCAGCTTGGTATTGGCCAGCACCGGATTGCCGGCAATTCGTTCCAGCAGCGGCGGATTGGTCAGCACCTCTCCATCGGAGCCGCGGCCGAGAATCGAGGCAAGGTCGAACCGGAAGCCGTCGATATGCATCTCGGTAACCCAGTAGCACAGGGAATCGATGATCAGGTCGCGTACCACCGGATGATTGCAGTTGACGGTGTTGCCGCAACCTGAGTAGTTGGCATAAGCGCCAGTCTCCGGGTCGATAATATAGTAGACGCTGTTGTCGAGACCTCGCAGGGAGAGGGTGCGTCCTTCCTCGTTGCCTTCACCGGTGTGGTTGAAGACCATGTCGAGAATCACCTCGATGCCGGCTGCATGCAGTGCCTTGACCATCTCCTTGAACTCGCGAACCTGGGCACCGGCGGTCATATCCACTGCGTAGGCGGCCTTGGGGGCGAAAAAACTCATAGGGTGATAGCCCCAGAAGTTATGCAATGGTTCGCCGGTAAGGGGATTCTTACGGTAATTATCGGCTTCATCGAATTCGGTGACCGGTAGTAGGTCCACGGCTGTGATTCCCAATTCTTGCAGGTAAGGGATTTTATCAATAACGCCTTGGAAGCTGCCCGGATGGGTGACGGCCGCTGATTCATGGCGGGTAAAGCCACGCACATGCATTTCGTAGATGACAGAATCGGCCAGGTGACGGTTGAGCGGCTGATCAAACTCCCAGTCAAACGTATCATCCACCAACAAGCCTCGCCAATTGCCTGCGCGAGAAGCCTTGCGGGTTGCTTCCCGCCACAAGGAGGGGCCGGAGATCGCCCTGGCGTAGGGATCAAGTAAAATCTGTTCGTTGTCGAAGCGGTGGATGGGTGAGTCAATTCCAGCGTCGCGTGCAGCTCGGTAGCCGTATTCAAATCCGGGCACCAGCCCTTGCAGGAAGATATGCCAGACATCTCCTGTACGGTTGATCCTAGGGTCGAGTGGAAACTCCATCAATGGTACAAGGTCGCCAGGCCGGAAAAGAACCAGGCTGAGCGCCGTGGCATGACGGGAGAAGACGGAAAAATTGACACCACCAGCCAGGTTGCTGACGCCAAAGGGTTGAGGATGGCCACGCAACACAGCGAAACCTGTGGTTATGGCGTCAAGCAGACGGTTATTATGATCGGGGCTGGTCATGTTGTCCATTCCTGAGTGTCGTGGCAATGATCAAAACAAGTCTACCAGATTCCTCTGTGGATAAGGTGAAGGGTTCAGGGCTAAGGAAAAATTCAGTCCCGTGGACTGGAGTGCCAGCCTCTATCAGGTATAGTAATAACAGGTAGTTTGCTCTTTTCGGTTAGGATTAGAGGCTTTATCATGTTTTTTGAGACATTGATGGGCAGCATAGAGCTGGATATTCTCATCAAGCTGTTACTGGCGGCCTTGGCTGGTGGCCTGGTCGGGCTTGAACGTGAGAAGCACGGTCGGCCTGCAGGATTAAGAACCAACCTGCTGGTTTCAGTCGGTTCTTGCGTCATGATGATCATCTCGGAAGCGTTCTATATAAAGTATGGCATTTTCGATGCGGAAACCACGCTGCGCCTTGATCCTTCCCGGGGTGCGGCGCAGATTGTTACCGGAATCGGCTTCCTCGGTGCAGGGGTCATCCTCAAGGAAGGCGCCTCGGTGCGCGGGTTGACCACTGCAGCGAGTCTCTGGGCTGTCGCCGGACTGGGAATGGCGTTCGGAATGGGCTTCTTCAGTCTCGGTGTCATTGCTACCGTGCTGGTGTTGATCAGTCTGATGTTCCTGAAAAAGCTTGATCCAATATTAAAAAAGGACCGCTTTCTCACCTTGACAGTAACAGCGGTAAATCGTGAGGGGCTGCTTGAGGAGCTGAAGGAACTTTTTGTCGCTCGTAAACTGGAGATATCCGACATCAGCTCAAATGTGGACCTTGTCGAAAATGAGCTATTTTACCAGATGGTTATCATCCAGCAGGAGAAACGGGTCGGCCATGAATTGACCAGCGCAATAAAACAACTTGAGGGGATCAAGAAGATTCATTATCACTAGCAGCCAGCTTATTGATAGTCCGACAGGCTGCTAGGTAAAAGGTAAAAAGTGAAAGGTTAAAGAGGTTGCCTCCTAAAAAATGGAACGTGTAGGCGATTTATGCTAAAACATGAAGAAACGTTCATTTTGCAGATAATCGTTTGTTACATCCGGCATATATAATTTGGAGGAGGCACCATTGGCTCAAGAAATATGTAAGGATCCTGTTGTCATCCAGCAGGGTCTGGCAAAGGTTCGCAATCGACGCTGGATATTATGGGCAGTCATCCTGATCTACATGCCATGCTTGATCGTCGCGCTTGAGTTGGATGCCTCGGGCGGTACCTTGGGGACGCTGTTTGCCCTTTGGCTGGTCCTGCTCTGTATCGCCGTCGGTCTGGCGACCGTTGTCAGGTGTCCCCGTTGCGGCAACACCTACCATACCAACGGCCCAACCTTTCTTCCGGTTCGCAAGTGTGTTCATTGCGGTCTGGCCGTGAATGCAGATAAAAAGAAGTAATCTTGCAGCAAATCTTTTAAAAGAAAAGGGGCGACTATGCGGTCGCCCCTTTATGTTTTAGGTTTTTCGCGCCACGCGCCACGCGCCACGCGCTCCGGGTCCCTATGGTTGATGTGCCGGCCGTAAGAGGTCGAAGACCGTCTTGACGGGATTGAAAGCTTCCGGCGGGATTTCGACAAAGAGGGTGTGCCAGCCAGCCATTCCGCCATTCCACAGCCCGGGTAGTTCCAATACCCTGACCTCTTGGCCGTCCTGCATTTTGGATGTGATGATCACGGCCTCTTCATCAACGAAGCGGGTCAAATCGTAAGGCCTGCCGCACCAGTCACTGACACCACAGACCATGTCGACCGGGTTGAAATGGGTTGCGTGAGCGAGGATATCTGCCTGCTCGGGGTTCTCCCTGTCAATCTGCGCAGCTTCTACGATTTGTCGTGTTAGTCGGCCTTTGGCATTACGTACCCAGAAAGGACCACCACCCGGTTCGCCGCTGTTGGGGACCATGCCGCAGACTCTCAAGGGACGATCGAGCTGTTCAATCAGGGCTTTGCTATCATCTGTCAAGCAAACTTCGGCTTGCAGGCGATCGATAAGGAACCCTATCACCAGTTCACGAATCAATGGGTCGTCCGGTTGGTTATGCAATGCTTTGAGCAGAGCATGCTGTTCCTCCTGTACTGCAAGGAGGTAGCCGGTGAGCAATCGAGTCCAGTCAAGGTTTGCGCCTTTGTGTGCGTCGGGTACGACGTTGTCAATATTGCGTACCAGAATGATGTCGCCGGCCAGTTCATTGAGGTTTTCGATCAGTGCACCATGTCCGCCAGGACGAAGCACCAGCTTACCTTTGACATCACGCAGCGGCAGCCCGGCAACATCCAGGGCCAAGGTCCCTGTCGATGGTTTTTGCGTGGAGTAGGTTACCTCGAAACGACAGCCATAGGTTTCTTCGAGACAGTTGCGCCAAGCTGTAAACTGGGCTTTGAATAGGGGTAAATGCTCCTCGGAGACTGTAAAGTGTAGTGCGACAACGCCGTCCAGGTCGTTCAGAAGCGCAGCTTCGGCCAGATGTTCGACAAATGGTGTCCGCGCGCCATCAACTGCGGCATGAAATGCCAGCAGGCCCTTGGGCAGGCGAGAGTAACAGAGTCCACACGGTTCCAGCAGGTAACTGATGATCAGCGCCAGGTTGCGTTCGGCTACAACCTGCTGCAGGTCGTGGCCGTCTTCGGCCATAGTTTTTTCCAGATCCGGGTAAAATGCGAAGGAAGTCAGTTTATCAAGAAAACGGCGCAGATTGAGCTCAGCCGTGCTCGCTTGGGGCTTTGGCTGAACATTGCGGCAACTCTTAAGAACCGCCGCGTCGGCGTGGAGCTGACTGAACATACGCGATGCGGCACCTGAGGCAGGAATAAAACGGTGCAGTCTCCCGCTAGCAATGGCAGCGCCAAAAGATTTATTCAGGTAATCGTGTGAGTCTGTCTGGAGCTGTATGATGCCGTCACCAGCAACGCAGGGACGCTCCAGCTTGACATCAACTTGTCCGCCTCGCAGACAGACAAGCTGACGAGCGGCTTTTGACGGCTCAATATTGAGTGCCTGGAGTTGTTGCAGGTCATCGCCAGAGAAATTCATAACAGCATCCCCAAGAAAGTTCATAACAGCAAAGGAAATATCAGAAGAGCAGGACCGGACAAACAATATTGTGCAAGACATAGTTGGCTACTGAGCCGAACAGGACATCGCGGATCTCACCGCTGCTTTCGCGACGACCAATCACCAGCAGTTGGAATTTCTCATCGTTGGCCATCTTGCAGATGACCTGGCGCGGAGTCCCGAATTCCAG
>JAUWTX010000196.1 GCA_030614505.1 Desulfuromonadales bacterium | reverse complement strand
ACCACCGGTACGTTTGCAATGAAGCAACCGAGCATCAGCAGGGCATGATCGATAGAGTTCCCGGAGAGGATCATCACCGGCCGATAGGGCCCCAGTCTTCTGTCAATCAGAGCCTGAGCAATGGCGTCTGCCTGCCGGTTGACCTCCGCGTAAGTTAATCGTCGCCAGTCGCCATCGGCTTGTCGTTCGCCGAGAAAAATGCGTTCAGGTGCCTGTTTGGCCCAATGTCGCAGCATCTGGCCAAGGTTCTCTCTGTAAGGTTGCAAAGGGAAGGCAGAAGAGAAGACAAAACCACTTTCAGCGGAGCCCTCAATAGAGATTTTGGCCGGGGCAAAATCGAGAGCTGCGAATTCAACAGAATCCATGGTTTAACTCCTTAACACCTGATAACTGCAGGTCAGATCAGAACGGGTAGGATCCTGACTCAGTTGCGATCCTGGCCAATTTCTGCTTAGCCTCCAGCAACCCAATTACAGGGTAGGCACAGAGACTGCTAATGGTTTTCTGCTGGGCGACAAGATCCGTCTCCTGAACTCCATAAGCAGCACAGCGCATGGCGGCAGACTGGAAACGGTCAGTGCTTTTAAATGCAGTAACCTTAACCACCGCCTGCAACAGTTTTCTCTGCCGTTCGCTGGCACTGGAAGATACCTTGGCCGCGCGCAGGAGACTACTTTCCAGAGCAAAAATGCCGATGACCATATCCCCCAGAGCAAGCAATATTTCCTGATGGCTCCGATTCTCACCCAAGCTACCCAGCAGCAGCAGAAAAAGTTTTTTCTGTTTAACCAACAGTAAAAACTCCGGTCCGAATAAAGCATTGTCGTCAGGAACTTCGGTATCATTCGAGTGAAATTTCTCCTGCGCAGCTTTAACCTGATCCCAGAGATCCAGGGCACCGCTGTCGGCACGGCGAAACAACAGAGTTGGAATCAACAGTCGGTTGATCTCGTTAGTCCCTTCGAAGATTCGATTGACCCGCTCGTCCCGGTAGATACGTTCGACCGGGTAGTCCCTGATATAGCCGTAACCACCGTGGATCTGCAAGGCTTCATCAGCAACGTAAGCCAGGGTATTACTACAGAAAACCTTGGCGATAGCGCACTCACCGGCATATTCTTCGATCGCTTTCTGATAACGTTCGTAGTAATCATCGCCCGCCCGGTCAAGGGTTGCGATTCGCTCATCGAGTAGCCCGGAGATCCGGTAGAGAAGCGACTCGGCAGCGAACAGATCACTGAGCATATCGGCGAGCTTCTCGCGGATGGCACCGAAACTTGCCAGAGCCTGCCCGAACTGTTTGCGCTCGACAGCATAGTTTGCAGCCTCGGCAAAGGCAGCCTTGGCCGCGCCGGTGACAGTCGCAGACAGCTTCAGGCGGCCGACATTGAGAACATTGAAGGCTATTTTGTGGCCTTTACCTGCTTCACCGAGCAGGTTTTCGACCGGCACGCGGACATTTTCCAAGACCACCTGGGCGGTCGAGGTGCCCTTAAGTCCCATTTTCTTTTCTTCGTTGCCGATCGAAAGGCCGTCCATGCCTCGCTCGACCAGAAACGCTGAGAAGTGCTGGCCGTCGATCTTGGCAAAGACCGTAAACAGATCAGCAAAAGCAGCATTAGTGATGAACTGTTTGACGCCATTAAGGAGATAACAGGAACCGTCTTCAGCAAGGATCGCGGTGGTTCGAGCGCTCAAGGGATCGCTACCGCAGTCAGGTTCGGTCAGACAGTAGGCGGTGATCCATTCACCGGTAGTAAGTTTTTCCAGGTATTTTTGTTTCTGCTCCGCAGTGCCATAATAGACCAGTGGAAGTGAACCAATGCCGGTCTGGCCGCTGGAGGTAATGGCAAAGGAGCCCGTCGGACCGAGTTTTTCCGCGACCAGCATACTGGTCACCTTATCCAGGTCCAGGCCGCCGAACTCCTCCGGGATATCGACCAGAAACAGACCTAAATCAGCACAGCAACGAAGTTTCTCGACGAGCAGAATGAAATCCGGTTCTTCCATTCGCTCCAGATCGGGAAAGATCTCGTTGTTAACGAAAGCCTCCGTAGTCTCAGCGATCTGTCGCTGTTCCGAGGTAAAATCCTCTGGTGTAAAGAGGCTGGTCCCGACCGCTTCGCTCAGTAGAAACACTCCACCTTTAGGCAGATTCTCTGTTGACATACAATTTAAGTCCTTTATCGACAGGCTGCGAGCCTAAACAATCAATAACGGGCATTCAACATGGCGAATAATGTAAGTGGTAATCTGATCAAAAAGAAGATTCCGCAGTTCACCATCAGTGTGCTTACCAACCACGAGCAGGTCAAACTCCCCGCTGTCGGCAAGTTCACAGATGGTTTCGCGAACATGGCCTTCCTTAACGATGGTCTCAACCTTCATCCCGGCAGCCTCAAATAGTTCCTTCTGCTCGGCAATAAATTGCCTTGCTTCTTCCCTGGCGCGTTCCTCAATTTCATTAAAGGTCAGTTCTGCGAAGCCACGATAGGAAATCATGCTAACATCTAAAATGTGCAGCAGGGTTAAAGGAATGCTAATATTTTCCTTTAAAGAGATCAGACTCTTTATGGTTTTGGCCGAGAGTGGCGAGCCATCAAGAGGTACCAGTATTTTGCGGTCTTTCATGGGATGTCCTTGCCTCATTCAAATAATTAAGAATTGAGTGCCCGGCCCAAAAAACTGCGCGGATTCTCTGAAAAAACCTTGTTTTCAATCTCTTTCGGTAATTTCAGCTTCTTTTCGGCCAATAGCTACGGCTATTTACTCTTAAAACAAGCAAAACCTGATCTCAAACGACCAAATATTCGCTTCAGCCAAGAGAGTCCGACAGGCCGCTAGATATTTGCAGCTGTTGCGGATGGCTGTAAATTTCCATACTGCTGCCACGCAAATAACCGACCATGGTGATCCCGGCTTGCTCGCAGAGTTCGATAGCTCTGTCGGTTGGCGAGGTGCGCGAGGCCATCAGGCCGACACCGAGTCGAGCTGCCTTGGCGACCATCTCTGAAGAGATCCTTCCGGAAGTGACCAGCATCTTGTCCTGCGCGTCTATTCCTTTAAACAGAGCTTCGCCTGCAAGCCGGACGAGGGTGTAGTGGCGACCGATATCCTCGGCATGGAGCAGCAGACCGTCGTCGTCTCCGATAGCCGCAGAATGGATACCTCCATGGCTGCGATACTGTTCAGTCAGGTCGTGCAGCTCTTTCATCAGGCGGAACAATCCATCGCTGCTGTAGCTGCGCGGACGTTGCTGGACAGGATTGAGTAAATTTTGCGGCAGGTTGTAAGAGATTCCGGTACCACAACCGGAAGTCAGGGTCGGTTGCAGCCGTTCTGGCAATTCAGTCCGAAGACGTAGCTCGGCCAGGCCGTATTCACTGCAAACCCCCATGGAAAGGATATCGTCAAGGCTGTCGATGAATCCCTGCAGGCGAAAAAAACCGACAAGCAGAAAATTGAGCTGGTGCGGTGAGCAGACCAGGGTCGCCAACTCGCGACCGTTGACTCGCAGTCGCAGCGGATATTCCTCAACAACAGAACGCTCGGCCTGTTCAGAGTGCCCCTTCACGATACGAACAATTTTTCGTGTGGATTGTTCTGCCATCACTTGACTCGGATGCTTTTATCCGCAGCTTTTACAGCCTTTTGTGGTCGGCTCCGGAATAGCCGCCAGCGCCTCAATTAAAACGTATGCTGCCTGCAGCGCTGAGGTTGGGCAAAGCTCGAAACATTCTTTGCAATCCCAACACTCCTTAGAGGCTATCTCAGGAATGAAGCTGATCTCTTTTTTAGCTCCCCTGTTGATAAAACCGAGGGCGTTCGCCTTCTTCACTTCAGCACAATATCTTACACAGAGCCCGCAATGAATGCAAAATGAAGCTTCTTTTTCGAATCGATCCTTATCTGCTCCATACTCTTGGGCCAATTCTTTCAACGGCTCAGAATCCGGAGCATGAGCCAGCATCATTTCCAGCAACGATTTCCGAATTCTATCCAGCTTCTCTGTTCTGGTTGTTACCACCAGATCTTTCTCAACCGGGTAGAGACAGGCAGCAACAACGCTCGATCGACCGCGCGCTTCCACCTCTACGGAACAAATTCGACATCCGCCATAAGGTTCCAGTTTCTCATGGAGGCAAAGAGTCGGGATAGAGACTCCCATGCTTTGTGCCACCTCAAGAATGGTCGTTCCTTCCTCGGCGGCAACTTCTTTTCCATCAATCTGCAAGAGGATTTCGCTCATGTTATTTACTTCCTCATCCTAGTTATCATCCTAGGTTTCTTGATTCTTCAGGGAGTGCCGCTGGAACCGGTTCACCGGAAATTTTGCTCACCGCACCAAAGGCTGCAGGGCAAGCCTCAAGGCAGGACCCGCATTTGGTGCATTTTTCCTGGTCGATGACATGAATCATCTTTTTGCCGCCCGCAATCGCTTCCGGAGCGCAGTCCTTAATACAGGCTCCGCAAGCCTTGCACTTCTCCGGATCGATATAAAACGCGATCAACTCTTTGCAGGAGAGCGCAGCACATCTTCCCTCGTTGATATGTGCCTCGTACTCATCCCTGAAGTGGCTCAAGGTGCTCAACGCCGGATTGGGAGCACCCTTACCTAAAGTACAGAGTGAGGCGCTTCCGGCAACTTCAGCCAGCCCTTCCAGGAGCTCGAGATCACCAGGCTTTCCCTTGCCCTGGGTTATATTCGTCAGGATGTTAAGCATCTGCTT
>JAUWTX010000089.1 GCA_030614505.1 Desulfuromonadales bacterium | reverse complement strand
CGGATATACTCGGAGAACCTTATTACCAAAGGGTTCTCAATCAGTTTATGGAAAAAGCTGAGCAAACAACGGCTCCGCTGAAGAAACTGCTTGAAGAGAGTGGTGTCGACCACGAGGTGTTGATTCTCGAGGGGGACCCTGCCCAAGCTATAATCGTGGCGGCGGAAGACGAGAAGTGCGATCTCATCGTGATGGGTACGAGGGGGCTTTCGGATTTCAAGGGCATGGCTCTCGGTAGCGTAAGTCATAAGGTGCTTCATGCTGCGAGCTGCATGGTTCTCCTTGTCCCTTAAGAGATGCCATTGATGCCCATTAGTGCTATTGGGGGTAAATGTCTCCATTTTACACAAACGTAAAGCCCGACTGATATGTCAGCCGGGCTTTACGTTTACAAGTAACAATAGCCTTCTAGGCAACCGCCAGATAAGTCCTGATAGTCTGTTCTTTTTGCCTCCAACTCTCATCAAGGCGCTGCTTCAAAAATTCTGCCAGGAGGCTGTCAAAAAGCTGCAACCCCTCTTCGAGCAAGTACATCCTTTCAAAGAATACTGCTTCGTGCTCCATGGCTGGATCGGTGATGTCATCTTTCTCCAGAGTCACCGACGGGGCCTTGAAGGAGGCAAAATAGAAGGTGCCGCCCTTCAGGGTCATCTTCCATGTCTGTTCCTGTTTCTCTATGTAAAGCACTGACTCGTGGATCTCTTTGCCGCCTTGCAAGGCGGTACGTACCTCACTGAAATGATCCTGCGGTCCGGTTACTGTGACTTTCTGTACTCCGGTTTCGCTGCTGGCCGCCAGGAGCAGGCGATCATTGAGATAAGCAACAAAGCCATCGCCAGTTACTGCCGGACCGGGCTGATTGACAGTGTATTCAGAAGCGGCGTTCATGGTCTCGTGCATCAACCAGAGCAGGAAGTCTCTGCCGAGCCACTGGTTAGCTTCAACCTGCTCCAGCACAGCTTCGCTGCCACTACCGTTGGCTTTAGCCAGGGCCGGTTGGAGGGTCTCGTCAATGACTTGGCCCGCCCGGGCAAATGGGTGCAGCGTCACCAGGCGCAGGCCCTCAAAGCTCTTTTTGAAATGGTCTACAAAGAGATCCAGGGTGTTGGTGCCGAGGCTGCTGAAGGTGACCAGGTTGCTGCGGGTATCCCAGATAACATCATAGATCGCCGGTGTCGGCAGGGTCTTGGCAAAAAGGCTGCCACGTACTGCATCACGCAGGTCTTCGCGTTGCTGTTTCGGTACGCGCTTGAACTGCGGGTTGGCTGCCAGCCACTCCTGCTCGGCCTTCAACATGTACGGCTTGACCAGGGTAGTAGGTAATTTGCGCTGATCACGGCGCAAAGAGAAGGCGAAATAATGGTCATGCTGGAAAGTGTGCAGGCCCGCGAAGCCGCTTTCCTGATAATCATCCAGCTGGACCCAACCACTCGACAGCTCTTCGCTGCTCTGCTCGATGGAACGGAAGCCATTGCGGGCAAGGCTTTCGCCGACCCAGATGGCCAGGTCTGTGGCGGGTAGTGTGCCAAGGATTTGGAACTGGCAGATGCTGACGGTGTTATTAAGGATGCCCATGTTTGTGTACTCCTGACAGGTGAAATTTTAAAGGTTTTTGCGGCCTGTTGGACGATCTCCAACAGGCTGCAAGGTGTTACACTTTTTGGGCTTGGAGAGCAAGGGGAATCGCTGGGAATTTTTATTTGATCTTTCTGTGTGTCAGTATTTATTAAGTGCTTCTTTTATAAATCCTTAAAACTTAGGACCGGCGGGTTGCGTCCCGCCGGTCCTAAGTTTTAACCATCAACACATTGCTAAATCTGAAAAACACTGGTCCAATCAGGATGAAGGTTGCAAATCAACAACAACAAAATCAATCAAAAACGCATCAAAAATGCACCCAGGAGTTGCACCTACTCCGAACCAAAGACTTTTTGAAGAATATCCGTAGTCCGCTTAACCGGATCCTGACGAATCGAAGCCTCTTCAATAGCAAGATAGTGAAAAATCCCCTCCATCCCCTTATCAACAACATAACTGTTCAGATCAGCTTTGATATCTGGAACAAAGGGCAGGCTGCTGTACTGACCCATCACGCTATCATAGGCTTGAATTGCACCAACCTGATTGAGCGCATTTTCGACAATTGGCTGCATCGCTGTGGCGAGCGGATCGGACATCTTGCCCTGAAAGTAACGGGTGGCTGAGTCGTCCGGGCCGTTGTAAATACCCATGGCATCGTCAAGGGTCATGGTTTCAATCGAAGTCCAGAAGAGCTTCTTGGCAGGCGGAGTGGCTTCTTCTGCGGCGCGGTTCAGCTTGAGTTCCAGATCGTCCATCATGGACGACATGCCAACGGCTGCCAACGCCGATTTGACCTGCTGCATGTTTTCGGGCAAGGGAATGTGAATTGTCGGGTCAGCGTTGAACCCATCAGATTGACCGAGTTGCCCGACAACCGTTTCGGTACCGACCCGCAGAGCGTCCTTGAGGCCGGCAATAATTTCGTTGCTGGTCAGGCTCGAGGTCTGGCTGGTCTGGTCCTGGGGGCTTTTGGTGAGGGTCCCGAGCAGTTCTTGTCCCGATTTAAGCCAGTCCATCTGGGCTGAAGCTGTCTGCAACGGGAGGGCCTGCAGCAGGAGAAAGCAGGAAGTCACGCATATCATAGTTCGAATCATAGCTCGCGAAGTCATGTGTTTTCTCCTTTTCGTTCAACTGTTATCCGGTTACAGAGACAATCTCGTTGAAGGTCGTTTGACCCTCAAACATTTTTTTAATTGCCAGTTCTCTCAGGGTCACCATGCCGTCGGCTTTGGCTATCGCGTAAACCTCCTCCATGTTGGTACGGTCGGTAATCTTTGTTTTCAATTTGTCGGTGAATTCCAGTACCTCAAAAATCCCGGTCCGTCCCTTGTAGCCAGTACCACGGCAAGCATCGCAGCCTTTGCCTTCCCAGACCTTGTATTCCTTTTTCTCAAGATTCAGGTAGGTCATTTCATCGTTGGTCAGCAACCTTTCGAATTTACATTCCTGGCAGATGGATCTGACCAGACGCTGGGCGATGATACCGTTGATAGTAGATGTAATCAGGAATGCCGGTACGCCGATATCGAGTAAGCGCGTTATCGCGGTCGGCGCATCGTTGGTATGCAAGGTAGAGAGGACCAGGTGACCGGTCAGGGCAGCCTGGATGGCACTGTCAGCTGTCTCCTGGTCGCGGATTTCACCGACCATCAGTACGTCTGGATCCTGGCGCAGGATGTTACGCAAGACGGTGGCAAAAGTGACACCGATAGTGGCTTGTACTCCGACCTGATTGAAATCCTCCATGACCATTTCGATCGGATCTTCGACGGTGACGATGTTGATTTCCGGTGACGAAATGGTTTTTAGGGACGAGTAGAGTGTTGTCGTTTTGCCGCTGCCGGTAGGGCCGGTTACCAGGACGATGCCGTTAGGTTTTCTGATGAACGTACTGTAAAGTTGATATTCGCGATCGTAGAAGCCGATCTGGTTAAGCTTCTGCATGAGAATTTCCGGATCGAAAATACGAATGACCACTTTTTCGCCAAAGGCGACGGGAAGGGTGGAAACACGCAGTTCGATATCCTTCGCCATGTGCTCGGTTTTAATGCGGCCGTCCTGGGGGCGACGTTTCTCGGCAACGTCAAGGCGTGACAGTAATTTCAGTCGCGAGACAATCGCCGGGTGAAGGTTCATTGGCACGGTGTGAATGTTGTGCAGAACCCCGTCGACCCGGAAACGGATTGTCGATTTCTCGCGTTTCGGCTCAATATGGATATCGCTGGCACGCTGATCGAAAGCATATTTCAGAAGGAATTCAACCGCGGATATAATGTGCTGGTCGCTGCTTTCGATTTCATCGCGACCGCGCATCTTAAAGAGTTGTTCAAGATTGGACAGCTCCGAACTGAGGCCCATATCACTCTGTGCCGCTCGTACTGAAGCCTGAAAGCCGAAAAACTCTTCCAGAATTTTCAGGACGTCGCTGCGTGAGGCAATAATCCTCTTGATCTGGATGCCCAGGGCATGTTGCAGGTCGTCGATCGGTCGAACATTGAAAGGGTCGGCTACGGCAATGGTTACCACGCCTTCCTTCTCATCGATTGGCACCACCAGGTTCTTCAGGGCAAAGGCTCTGGGAATCTGGTCGGTTACGACATCGAGCTCCAGCTTGAGGGGGTCAATCTTGATATATTCCAGGCCTGATGCCTGTGCGATCAATTCGGTAATAGCGTCTTCGGTCAGTTTCTTTTGCGTTGCGGGGATTTCCAGGCTGAACGAGTTGATTATCTGAGCAGGTGAGGCCAATTCCGCCAGGTAGACATCCTTTTTGATCTGAGATGGGGAAAGATGGCTGTTGAGGCGTGCCGCCTGGGATTTCCCGCGCTTGAGGATCAGTTCGTATTGTTCGTCGCTGATCCTGCTGCGCTGGAGAAGAAGCTTAGCGACGTCCTTGATCGTCAACATATGTTTGTGGACTTTTTTGTCAGTGGATCGCCGATTATGGGCCTCCGTGTTTTTGTTATGCTTTTTGTCAGAGTGCGACATGCTGGACCTCATGTAGTAAAATGATGGATAGCAGGATTGACCGTGAAACCCGGACAGCGCTTTGCAGCAACACGCATTTACTTATACCATAGAAATGTCTTTCTAGAGCAGTGACACTGTTTTTCTTTATTATCGGGAAATAACTGAAATTGCTCAAGGTTTATCTGCAGCAATGCTGGCGAATTATCATCTTATTGCATTGCCGAACAGCTTCTGCGGGTGTATTCTTATTTTTTTATACTGAACTTAAGTTTCTATTTTGTTTTTTCAGCAAGGAGTTTTTATGTCGAGCAATCTTGGTAAATTCAAGTTGGAAGCAGAGAAATCTGTTCTGGTGGTTATTGATATCCAGGAGCGCCTGGTCCCGGCCATGCCGCAAGATGTTTATCTGCGTTTGCGGGACACAGTCGGAATGCTGGTCAGTGGCGCGGAATTTCTCGGTGTCCCGGTTGTGACTACGGAACAATATCCAAAAGGAATCGGTCATACTGTTCCGGAACTTGCAGCTGCTTGCAGTGGGACTGTTGTTGAAAAAGTCAGCTTCGGTTGTTGTGGTGAGCCGGATTTTATGGCAGCGCTGAAACAGGCCGGCCGCAGTCAGGTGATCGTAACCGGCATGGAAGCCCATGTCTGCGTCTATCAGACAGTCCTTGGTCTGCTTGAAGACGGCTACCATGTGCACCTGGTTCGTGATGCTATCTGCTCGCGCTTCACACCCGATTTCCTGGTTGCTATTGACAATGCCGGTCAGGCCGGAGCCGTAGTGACTACAGCCGAGACAGTATTGTTTCAGATGATGAAGAAATCGACCCACGATCAATTCAGAGCTGTGTCGAAACTGATCAAGACCAGAGGATAAAACCCGCCACTCGCTTCGTCGATTTAGGAGTCTTTATGTCCCGCAAGGTTTTTGTTGCCGCAACCGGACAGAACAGCGGTAAAACCACAACCAGCCTTTCGTTGATGTACATGGCACGCAAAAAGTATGAACGTGTCGGTTTCATCAAGCCGCTTGGCCCCAAGCCAACGGTTTCTGCCAACGGCATGGTCGTTGATAAAGATGCTGCTTTGATGGCAGAGGTCTTCGGCCTGGAGGATGATCTCCGACTGATGTCGCCAGTGGTGCTCATGCCGGGCGATACACAGAAGCTGCTCGATGGCCAACTTTCCGGTGCTGCAATGCAGCAGCAGATTCTTGATGCTATTACCGAACTTGACCGGAAAAACGACTTTCTGATTATTGAGGGGGCTGGCCATACCGGGGTCGGTTCGGTGCTCGGTTTTTCCAACGCACGGGTTGCCAGGCTGGTCGATGCGCCAGTTCTTATGGTAACCGGTGGTGGTGTTGGCAATGTGGTGGATGCAGCTTATATGAATCTTGCCCTGTTCCAGAAGGAAGGGGCCGAGGTCCGTGCCATTCTCGCCAACAAGATCATACCGGACAAACGCGAGAAGATTTTACGCTATCTGGAACTGGCGTTTGCCAAAGAACCATTTAAAGTGATAGGCGGTTTCAATTATCAACCGATACTGGCTAACCCGACACTGCGCCGTATCAGTCAAACCCTCGATGTTGAGTTGCAGGGTTCTCAGGAAACCGCTGGTCAGATTGTTCATCACGTACAGATCGGTGCTGCGGCAACTCAGCGAGTGACAGAACTGCTGAAAGAATCCTCCCTGGTGATTGTCACCAGCAGCCGTGATGAATTGTTGGTGACCCTGGCTACCATTTATAATCTTCCCGAGTATCGTCATTTGCTGGCCGGATTAGTAATCCCTGGGACCGCCAGAATCAGCGCTGTCACGCAGAAAATCCTGGATAGCAGTGGCATCCCTTATATGCGCACCAATCGCACCACATCGGGTGTCTTCAACGCTATCAATGAAGATGTGTCCAAGCTCAATGCGACGGACACCCAGAAGATCGATCTGGTTATGGAGCTTGCAGATAAACGTTTTAATTTTAATGCTATTGACGCCCTGCTTGGTTAGGGCTCTATATGTTTTTGAGAGAAATACTTCTTTTGCGTGAAATACTTCTATAAATATGCTTCACTTGATAAATGTTAGCTTTTGATATTTTTACGAACTGACGGGAGCAAGGAATTATGCAGATAGCATTGATCGGAATCGGCAAGATTGCCAACTACCAGATGCAGGCGATTACACATACTCCGGGGATCAAGCTGACCGATGCCCATGACCTGGATCCGAATAAGGCGGAGGAGTTGCCTGGCAGTGTCCAGTTTCATGACGACCTGGAAAAGATGCTGAAGAAGTCGAACGCAGATGCTTTTCTCGTTTCAACACCGACTTCCACGCACTTTGAAGTAGCCATGCGTGTTATTGAATCCGACCGGATCGCAATTGTCGAGAAGCCCCTTTGTACCAGTCAGTCGGAAATGGATGCCTTGTTGACTGCTGCTCGCACGCGCAAATTGCCCCTGTACACGGCTTTTCACCCGGCATATGGCCGCGAAGTCGACTGGTGGCGCGAACAACGTGAGGCACATAACTTTGAACTTGGCAGCTTACTGGGTTTTGACACTTGTTTCGCTGATCCATATTACATCGATGGTAAGCTGACTCTCGGTGCTGTCGGTAAGGCCGGAGCCTGGACGGACAGTGGTGCAAGCGGTCTCAGTGCGCTCTCTCGACTGATAGATCCTGCAACCATGCAGCTTGTAGATGGCCGCATGACAGCTATTTCTTCTCTTAATTGTGCCCAGGTACAGGGATTGGGAATCTACAGTTTTGTGGAGCAGGATAAAAATGGCTTCGGTATCGTTGATACCAACTGGACCCTGGGCAAGAATTATAAGACCACTCGACTGCGTTATGAAAATGGAATAGTTGCACTGGATCATG
>JAUWTX010000044.1 GCA_030614505.1 Desulfuromonadales bacterium | reverse complement strand
TGCGTTCCAGTTCAGCCTGTCTACCGACCAGAGGATCAATCTTGCCTTCGGCTGCCCGCTTGAGAAGATTGATTGTAAAAGCCTCAAGTGGATTGACTTTCTTCGTTGGTTTACTGCCGGGAGATTGCTTGGTTTGTTCGTCCGGCTCCTGCTGCTCGGTTTCTGACTCTTGAAAAGGCCCTTTGGTGATACCATGAGAAACGTAGTTCAAAACATCGAGCCGGGACATCCCCTCGGCCTGAAGAATCTGCGCCGCCAGGCAATCCTCCTGCTCAAGAATTGCAGAGAGAATATCGCCAATGCCAATTTCTTCGCGTCCGGACGACTGCATGTGCGTTACAGTTCTCTGCAGCACATTCTGCAGACCAACTGTCTGCTCCGGCATATCTTCATCAGTCTGGTCCAGCGCTTCGAGGTGTTGATCGAAGTAAAGCTCAAGATCTTCGCGCAGGCTATCGATGTCGCTGCCGCAGGCCCGCAGAATCTCCTGGCCCTGTTCATCAAAAAGCATCGCATACAAGATATGCTCAGTCGTCAGAAATTCATGACGCCGGCGCTGAGCCTCCCTGACAGCAAGTGAAAAAGCTATTTGAACATCCTGATTAAACATGCGTCTCGATCACTCCATTAACACTATCAACAACTATGATTCCGGAAACTCGCACCCATCTATAGTTACTATTATAGCAGCCCCTGATAGCCCGACAAGTTGCTAGGCCTGCTCCAGAGAACAGCGCAACGGAAGGCCTTCTTTCCGTGCCATATCGTGAACTTTGCTTACTTTGGTTTCTGCAATTTCGTATGGATAAATACCGCAGACCCCAGAGCCTTTAAAGTGAATATGCAGCATGATCCTGTTCGCTTCAGTAGGTGACTTGTGAAAAATGGCGATCAGGGCTTCGACAACAAATTCCATCGTTGTGTAGTCATCATTATGCATCAGGACGGTGAACATCGGTGGACGCTTGGTCCTGGCACAACTTTTTACACCGGTATGAACCTGATTATCAGAGGTCGATTTTGCCATAATGTCGCCATAGATCTACAGTTAAAATCAACTTGTTGAAGAGATTTGAATCTTAACACAAAAGAGAACAAACTGTCATCGCTGTGCGCTACACTATTTGACAAGAAGTGAAAAACACCTAAGATGTATCGATAACTTCATTGACCGGGCTACTCATCCCACTATCGTCCCGGATTTTTTTGCTTGCAGGCAGTCAAATTGTTTCCATCCTGAAACTCTGGATGGGAACCAGCTTATTTAAGTGGTATCCATTGTATGTCCAAGTCCGTACCTGAAAAAAAGTCCTTTTTGCTTTTGTGTGGCTGGTTCTTTGCCGGTGCCCTGATCGTTATCATTGTAACTTTCCTGGCGCGCGGTCTTCACAACCTGCCGATGGATATTCGTCATTTATGGCTGCCGGTTTCGTTCGGGGGCCTGGTTGGCATTCTCTTTGGCCGGTCTGATCTCCGATTGCGCGGTATGGGCCACCGTCTCGAATGCAGCGAGAAACGCTTTCGTCAGTTCTGCCAGAAGACCCCCGCCATGCTGCATTCGATGGATAGTGAGGGACATCTTCTTTACGTCAGCCAATCCTGGCTCGATACTCTCGGCTACGACCACAAAGAGGTCATCGGTAAAGATTTCTTCAGTTTTGTTGTTGGAGAAGATATCTCAAAGGTCCGGGCAAAACACTTTCAAAAGCTGAGAGAGTCAGACGAAATCAGAGACATCAACTATCAATTGCGGTTGGCTAACGGTTCACTAATCAATGTTTCCCTTTCCGAAGTTGCCCAACGTGATTTTGATGGGCGCCTGACTGAGAGTCTGGCAGTCCTCAATGATCTGACCGACCATCGTGCTGCGGAAGAACGTATCGAGCGGCTAGCGTACTACGACACCCTTACCGGACTACCCAACCGGGCCTTGATGAACGATCGCATTCTGCAGGCAGTGGTCCACGCCAAGCGCGATGGCCGCCAGGTAGGTGTTTTCTTCTTCGACCTCGACCGCTTTAAGTTGATCAATGACACTCAGGGACATGCAGTAGGTGACCTGGTCCTGCGCTCCGTCGCTCAACGCCTGAAAAAATTCATACGCGAGGGTGATACTTTTGCCCGCCTGGGAGGTGATGAATTTGTGATTGTACAGGCCGACCCGAATCACGAGCCAAATTTCTCCACCTTGGGACGACGTATTCTGGAAGCCCTGGCACAACCTTTTCAGATCGACAACCGCGAATTATTCGCCACAGCCAGCATCGGCGTGGCGATCTACCCCATAGACGGTGAAAACCCACAGGCGCTGTTAAAAAGTGCCGATACGGCCATGTACGTTGCCAAAAGCCGCGGCCGCAATAACCTCCAGTTCTTCTCTGAAGAAATGAATGCTGCTGCACTGGCCAAGACGGATCTTGAGAGGCGCTTGCGTCAGGCGCTAAGCAGTGGGGAACTGCAGCAACACTACCAACCTCAGGTCAACCTGGCTACCGGTCGTATCACCGGTGTCGAGGCTTTGCTGCGTTGGTACGACAGCGACGGCAACCTGATTCCTCCAAGTCGAATTATCAGTGTTGCTGAAGAAAGCAGTCTGGTGTTTCATTTAGATGAATGGGTTTTAAAAACTGCCTGTGCACAGGCCAAGGCCTGGCAAGATGCCGGGCTACCGCCATTCCGCATGTCCGTCAACCTCTCCGGGCATCACATCCGCCAAGCCAATTTTATTGACCGTATTGAATCGATTCTGGACGAGACAGGGATCAGGCCCAACACTCTCGAAATTGAACTGACCGAAAATTCAATCATGGGACATGTCAATGACAGTATTGCATCTTTGACCGATCTCAAGATTCGCGGAATCAATCTTGCGATAGACGATTTCGGTACAGGTTATTCATCCCTGTTGTACCTTAAACATTTTCCAATTCATCGGATCAAGATCGCTCAGGAATTCATTCGCGATATCATTCATAATCCTGATTACGCTGCCATCACCGAAGCCATTCTAAGCATGGCTGCCAGCCTGAACCTGTCAGTTACAGCCGTCGGCGTTGAAGATCCAATGCAGTTGGACTTTTTACGTAAGCGTGGTTGTCTGGAAGTGCAGGGGCGTCTTTTTGGCTCAGCCATGAATGCCGAAGAAATGACAGCTTTCCTCAAGAACTCTGAGAACTTATTATCGGGGATCAAAAAACATAGTGATCAAAGTGAATTGAACTTCGAAGGCTCTCAGGAAATTCACTAGTGAATTAGTGAATAAGGACAGTATCTCCCGAAACAAAACAGGAAACCATCTCAGGGTCAGCCAGCAGTGCCAGGATCGCTGAACTCAACCTCCGGGGTCTATGATCAAGGCCCAGATCTTCCAGCGCCTTCCCCAATTCACAATAAACTGTATCGACCATGTTCTTTTGGAACAGGTCCATTTCCACACTTGGTGCACCATTCAAAGGAATCATGGCTATTGCATCACGGCAGGCTTCCGGGTCTGTCGAGGTAATGGCACGGCACATAAGCGGTCGAACAACATGAATAGTGCAGTTGCCCTGCTTATCCAGAAAAGCACAGGGCTCTCTCAGAAAAAGCCGTTCTTCATCGTCCAGCCAACGGGTTCGCCTGACCAACTCCTGCAACCTGATTCGGAGGTTTTCAAGTTCCTCCCCAGATAAACGCCTTTGTAGAAACCAGGTAATCGCAACAGCTTCCGGGAACAGAACAGCGACATTAAGAACACAGCAGGCGCCGCAACCCGGGCTACAGGCAATACGCGAAAGCTCAGAAGAATCACCAAAGCGGACAAGGTCTCTTTCCATCGCGACAGCTAATAAATGCATACGGCCGGAGATCTCCGCAGCATTGCGCCCGGAACTCATCAACGATCCTGCGACTTGGCGAACCTGACGGGCATAAGTGAGAAAATCGAAAGTTTCCTGCATGGCTGTCTCCCAAGCAGCCGATCGGGCTATCCATGAACTGGCTGCTAGCAGCACACACCTGCTTAGGTCAATATACATTATAAATACTGTGATGTCACATTCCCGAGATTGATGACAAGACCAATAAAATGTATTAGAGTGAGGCCATTATCTTTCATTTCCTTTACCTAACCTTACACTCATGAAATGGAGAGTTCATCATGTTGCGCATAGCTATTCTGATCGTTGTTGCGTTGGCCGTCACAATGCCGGTTCAAGCGAAGTCCAATAAAGCAAAGAAACATGAGACATCACGAGAAGTTGCCAAGGAACAGGTCGATGTTAACTGGAGGGAGGCTTTTTCTCCAGCTGAGCGCAACCTGATTCGTGCCGACTTGCTGGGAAAAAACCGTAAGACATCACAAAAAAGTTACAAGAACCTCCCTCCGGGTCTGCAAAAGAAGGTGGCACGCGGAAAAGCTCTCCCTCCAGGCTGGCAGAAAAAAGTCGCCCCAGGACAAAGCCTCGACTACCATGTTTATCGTCAGGGAGAGAGCCTGTCCGATATTCTTTTGCGACGACTGCCTCAGCAACCGGTCGGCTCAGAAATCCTCCGGGTTGAAGACAAGATTATCTTGCTCAATACGGCAACCCGCACCATCCTGGATGCCTTTGATCTGACACCGACGCGCTGATGCTATCTGAGAACATGCAACAAAATACCCATACCCCCGTGATCGGCTATCTTCTCTGGCTGTTCGGCTTTACCGGTGCGCACCGTTTCTATTATGGACGGCCGATCTCCGGTACTATCTACTTCTTTACTCTTGGATTGTTTTTTATTGGCTGGTTAATCGATCTGTTTCTGATCCCCAGCATGGACCGTACAGCCGACCTGCGTTTTATTTCAGGTCCGATTGACTACAATGTCACCTGGATACTGCTTACTTTTCTGGGTCTTTTCGGCGTGCATCGTATGTATATGGGCAAGTGGCTAACCGGTATCCTGTATCTGGCAACCGGCGGATTATTCGGTATCGGCTATATTTATGATTACTGGACTCTTAACGAACAACTATCTCAAATTAACCATTAAACCTAAAAACTGCAGTTGATCACGAAAAAGATGTGCAGACTTTCGTGATCCAATTGCTGTTTCCAGGTTAAAGGAGCAGAAGATGATTACACACGTTGTCCTTTTCAAATTCAAACCGGAAACGACGGAAGCTCAAATCCAACAACTCGCTGAAGGCCTTGGTGGCCTGCCACAATCGATTGAAGATATTCGTGAATTTCGTTTCGGGGCGGATGTGGTCCATTCCGAACGCTCTTATGACCTAGGACTGGTCTCCAGCTTTGCAGATCTTGACGCACTGCAACGCTACCAGGTCCACCCTGAGCATCAGAAAGTCGTGGCGCATGTCAAAACCATAACTTCGAGTGTCGCCGCAGTTGATTTCGAGGGTTGATGGGCCTTTTGCCGTACACAGGACCTGACATTTCATCAATTCCAACACTTTTTCCCGTAGAATTAAAAAAATTGCGTTTTTTACTTGCAGTAACATATTAACCTCTGGCATATTAGCTCCTCCTAAGATTAGCGACCACCAACAATGGAGCTAGCCATGACTCTGCAGATTCGTTTCGAATGCCCGCAATGCAATCAGACCCTGCTTCTCGATCTGCAGGACTACGCTCCTGGCCATCGCCAGATCTGCACGACCTGCCAGACGCCTGGCCGCATGACAAGAGCCGGCCTGGAGCGCTTTTCAAGTGATTTGCGCCAATACTGCCAGACGGATTCAACCCAGGCAGCTTAATTCCGAAAATTCCTCCGGATAGACACTGTTCCCACTCTTGCAGTCTCCAGGTTCATGCACGCCATTGTGTTGCGAACTAGTTGCGCTGTGAACTATTCTGTCACGCCCCTCTTGTAGCCTCTTCCCTGGGCTGCTATCTTTGCCTGTCGCTCATTTTTCACTTATGGAGTCTGCCATGCCCGCCTCGCCCGACCTTCTCTGGCTTGTCGCCGCTCTGCTCATCGGCTTTGTCCTGGGACTCTTCCCAGCCATTCTGCTGGTTAAAAATCGTGTTGAAGCAGCACGCGTAGCAGGCAGACAGGAACTCGCTACCAATCTTGCTACCCTGGAAGAGCGCCTGGCCAGTCGCGAAGGGCAACTGCATCGACAACTACAAGAATTGAAGACCAAGACCAATGAACGGGAGACATTGATTCAGGACAAGACTGAACTTGAGCGTGACAACACAAAGTTGGCAACAGAGTTGAAGGAAGAAGTCCGCCGCTCTAAAGAGAACCTGCAAACCTTGAATGATGCCAAAAAGGAACTACAGACCCAGTTTGAGAACCTGGCCAACCGGATCTTTGATGAAAAAACCAGGGTATTTGCCGACCAGAGTAAAACCAACCTCGACTCAATCTTGACGCCTTTCAAGGAAAAAATCACCGCGTTTGAAAAAAGGGTTAACGAAGTCTACGCCACAGAAGGTAAGGAGCGGCACTCATTGATCAAAGAGGTGCAACGACTTCAGGAATTGAACCAGAAGATCGGGGAAGATGCCGAGAACCTGACTAAGGCCCTCAAAGGAGACACCAAAACACAAGGTATCTGGGGAGAAATAATTCTTGAGCGCATTCTCGAGGAATCCGGCCTGCGCAAAGGGATCGAATACGATTCGCAGGGTGGCTTCAGAGATGCAGAGGGCAAGTTACTAAAACCTGATGTCGTTGTTCATCTTCCGGAAGAGAAAGACATCGTCATCGACTCGAAAGTTTCCCTGGTCGCTTATGAAAAATATGTACGAGCAGATGATGATGACGAGCGGGATCAAGCCGGCAAGGAGCACCTGGCATCAATCAATGCTCACCTGAAGGGACTGGAATCAAAGAAATACGACGAACTGCCAGGGGTCAAAAGCCTTGATTTTGTCCTGATGTTTGTTCCGATAGAAAGTGCCTTCATGCTGGCGATCGACAAGGACAACGAAATTTTCCGCAAGGCCTTTGACCAGAATATTATGATCGTCAGCCCTTCAACCCTGCTGGTGACCTTGCGAACTATCCAGAACATCTGGCGCTACGAATATCAGAACAAAAACGCTCTGGAAATTGCCGAAAAAGCAGGTAAACTGTATGACAAATTTGTCGGTTTTGTAACTGATCTGGAGAAGGTTGGCGATCAGATTGACAATACCAGGAAAGCCTATGAGGGTGCCCACAACAAGTTGGCCAGCGGTAAGGGCAACCTCATCTCCAGGGCACAGACACTCATCGAGCTCGGCGTTAAAAGCCGCAAGCAATTACCGGATTCGGTTCTTCATAAAGCGTCTCTTGACACACTTCTTGTTGAGCAGGAGGGAGTTGAGTCTGGGGAAACTTGATACAGGAAGAACTCTGCCAGGAGGATCTTAAAACCACCCCCCACAGAGTATCCAACAATTTCTAACAAACTAAGCGCCTTTCTCAGGTGGACCTAATCAACCTAAACAAACCGAACCTCCTGAAAAAAATCCTGGTTGCGATGAACTTTTTGTTGAGTCGCCTGCAACAAACCATAAATTCGAGTCGCCCGCAGATCACAATCGAGCATCCGTTCTGCAAGACGATATAATTCAGGTCTGTCTCTGTAAAATCGTCGCAAAGTGGCTTTCGCCCTGGACGGGTCGGAGATCATTGGCAAAGTCCTTTTGGCGCGTGCCCTGGCCAACACCCCCCGCCCTTTTTCAGTGGCACCCAACAAACGCAGATACATCGGCCCTTGCTGCAAGAAGTCACGCATCTCATCATTGGTAGCCTGCAACAACACATAACTCAATATTCGCTGGATACGCGTCAAGGTCCAATGTCGTGACTTGATGGTGTCAGCTAACTCGGCATAACTTGCCGATGTCATAGCCGCATCAACCAATCGTTGTTCCAAACCGTCTGCCACTTGATAAACCCCGTTCAGATTCTCTACCTCTTGGAGCAGAAAGGTCTGCAAAGAGGTAAAGAGCCGACCATAATCAAGAGATCTTCCCTCATCAAGGGCTTCTTTCAATATCTTACGACAGACATCAGGCAAGAGATGATCGATCTTGCTACCTTCGGAAACCAGTTTACGAATACCGGTAGCACTAGCAATGTGGCCTGTAACATCGGTACTGTGATAGCCAGCACCAAGCCGTGGAATTGTGAAGGCTTGTATCGAGCTGGATGTCGTTTGCAAAGCCCGCAGATATTCGATACCCAGGATATTATTGGGCGACGCTATCAGCTTAGAGGATAGACCCGGGGCCAATTCTGATATGACCTCAGCCCGCGCCACGGGATAGCTGGCCCCGTGTCGCAAACGTTTGCGCGTCCCCTCCTCAATTGCATCAGACCGGTCAACCAGGAGCCGCGCAATCTCTTGCAAGGGAGCTACTTCTCCGGATTCACTGCCGAAACATAGCGTATCGACAACTCCGAGGGCGTTGAGAGTTTGTACAGCACCCATGGCAAAATGAGGTGCACTGTTACAGGCGAAGGGGAATGGCAGTTCCAGCACCAGATCCACCCCGGCAGTGAGAGCCATTTCGGTGCGCACCCACTTGTCGACCAATGCCGGCTCGCCACGCTGTAGGAAATGTCCGCTCATAACAGCAACGCTGGCATCGGCACCAGTGCATCGCAGACTTTCCTGCAAGTGATGCAGGTGTCCGTTATGGAACGGATTATATTCAGTGATCAGGCCAACTGTACGCACAGAACAACTCGACTTTCAGTTTCAAAATTTCTTACAGCTTACAGCTATCTTTCCCCATTCATTCAAACGTCCTGTTCTCCTGCTCCATGACCCTGATAAAGGTGGTCCGTTTGGTCAACTCCCGTAAGGCCGATGCGCCAACGTAGGTACAGGTCGAGCGAATACCGCCGAGGATGTCACTCACGGTCTCCCCGAGGGGGCCACGGTAGGGAACTTCCACCGTTTTCCCTTCGGAGGCACGGTAGTTGGCCACCATGCCGGCATGCTTTTTCATGGCAGTATCGGAACTCATGCCGTAGTAAAGCTTGAAGTGCTGGCCGTCGCGTTCCACCAGTTGCCCACCGCTTTCATCGTGGCCGGCGAACATGCCGCCGAGCATAACAAAGTCTGCTCCACCGCCGAAAGCTTTGGCCACGTCCCCGGCACAGATACAGCCGCCGTCGGAAATGATACGGCCACCGAGGCCATGGGCAGAATCGGCACATTCAATCACGGCCGAGAGCTGCGGGTAGCCGACCCCGGTCTTGACCCGGGTAGTGCAAACTGAACCGGGACCGATGCCGACCTTGACAATATCGGCGCCGGATAGGAGCAGCTCTTCCACCATTTCTCCGGTGACCACGTTGCCGGCGATGATTGTCTTATCAGGGAAAGCATCGCGTACCTTGCCAACATATTCGACGAATGATTCGGCATAACCGTTAGCAACATCAATACAGATGAACAGCAGTTCCGGGTGTTGGGTGAGAACCTGGGATAACTTGTTAAAGTCCTCATCCGCCACCCCGGTACTGACCATGATTCGCTCGAAGATATCATCGACCTTCGGCCGGTCAACGAAGGCCTTCCAGTCCTCGAGGCTATAGTGCTTGTGAATGGCACAGAGCATGCGGTGCTCGGCCAGCACTTCGGCAACCTCGAAGGTGCCGATGGTATCCATATTAGCAGCGATAATCGGCACTCCGCTCCATTGCCGCTTGCTGTGCAGAAAAGTAAATGTCCGGTCCAGTTCAACCAGGGCACGGCTTTTCAGGGTCGAACGCTTGGGTCGGATCAATACATCTTTGAAACCCAGTTTCATGTCAGTTTCGACGCGCATGAAGAAATCCTTTCGATTCGATAAGTGGTAGCGATTGCTTCTACTGCAACAGGGAACGCAAGTCCAGACAATCCAGAGAACCAATCAATTCTATAGTGAGTATACCCGAATCAGTGAGTTCATAGTGGAGAAGAGATTTGCCAAAGAGCAAAAAATGTGGTGGTTTTCGAGGATTTCAATCCATGATAATGAAATACCCCATAGCACAAGCCACGGGGTATTTATTCTACAGGAGACACAAGGGACACCTCGCACAGCAAGCTGCGTGGATTGAATCTGTATAAGGGCATCTGTGAAAACCGGAGTGTACTTTAGGCTTTACCGTTAACCAGCGGCCGTTTTGTACGATTCCGGTATCATCTGCCCGGTCGGCAGCATGTCATCAACCGGTGGTTCACCATGTTGTAAACGATACTCTTTGCGCTTGCATTCATCCATTCGCTCTCCCTTGCAGTAAGTCTTGATGAAGCCGCGACAAGCCATGTCAAGGGTGTCGCTATACACCCGGAAAAATCCACAGGTTTCAAGCAATTCACATTCGACCATGAGCACTCTCCTTTGTTGACATTTAATGGAACAGTCTGTGCCTAAACAAAGGCACAAAAAATAACGATAAATACCTGGCTACATACACACGCAACCTACGTGCCAATAAGGGAGAGAGGGCAATGAACGTACAGAAAAGTTTCAACACAGACCATTAAGGTTTTGTAATCACATAGATTCTTTTCAGGTTTTGATATTAACAAACGGATAGTCGAGAGAAGTGTACTGTGCTGTTTTCTGGCAAAAGGCCGGTAAATGACCGGCAAATGACAGAAAAAGACTTTGGACGGGGTGTTGCAAAAGGCGCTACTGATTGCCACTTCTGCCTTAAATCCTCACGGATTACGGTTAACACCAGAAGCTATGTTCCCCTCAAAGCAAATAGGAGCATTATAGTTTGATTTTCAAAATACGCAATGCTATTCTACACGCATTTCACAGCATTTAACCGTTAAATAGTGCCCATGCGGAAGATCAAGACAAGAGACTAAAGACGAAAGCCTAAGGGACCCATTGATGTTTCACCCCACAAAACCCTCATG
>JAUWTX010000093.1 GCA_030614505.1 Desulfuromonadales bacterium | reverse complement strand
CCTGAGATTGGAAACGCCGACGGGTCCGCTGCGTTGGGATCAATTCCTCTATTATCCAATGCAGAATTATCCGCCGCTGGGGCACGGCGGCTGGTTTGAAAAGGTGGGGGAGTGGGCATACGTTCATGAGTAAGCGCATGGCGCTTCCTCATAAACGTGAGGTGAGCGGCGCGTGGCGGGTAGCGCGATAAACAGATAAAAAGGGGCCAGAATTCGTTCTGGCCCCTTTTGCTTTTGTTTGATGATTTTTCACGCCACGCACCACGTTATTTAAACATCCGTTTAAATAAGCCTTTCTTCTTCTGCTCCTGCTGTTCCTGCAAGCTACGCAGGCCCTTGCGAGCCATGGCCTGCCGGGCATCTTGTTTTAGAGCTTTATTAAATTCCGCTTCAGCCATTGATGTCTGTCCTGCCTCGAGAAGCATCCAGCCTTTGTAGGCAAAGGCCTGGGCGGTGCGCTCCATGGTGATCGATTTGTTGAGCATCTGTTTGGCTTTGTTCCGCATTGCCTGGCTGTCTGCGTATTTGGGGTTGCGATAGATTACCCAGGCCAGGTTTGCGAGATAGTCACCGTTGTTGGAGTCAGCATTAACCGCCTGCTGCAATGCTTCCTCAGCATTATCCCATGCCTCCATTTCCATGAACACCTTGCCCGATTCTGCCTGAACCTGTGCCTGGAAGTGGTCATCCCCCTTATGGCCGAGGCCTATCTTGTCTACTCCGAGTAACTCATCATAGCGCTCTTTCTTAACAACATCGGTAAGGGTGTCGTATGCAGTAGCGACTTTCGAGAGAATCTCTTCAACTAAAGTAGCCTCTTCGCCACCAAGTTGCATCAGCACTTCGGGTCCGAACTTGCGAGTGATGGCGAAGTAGCGTTCTTTGAGCAGGACGATTGAGAACTTGGCCTGCTTGATGCCAAAGACCTCGTAGTGGTTTTTGTCTTCCAGGCTTTTGGCGATCAGGCGTATCTCAAGAGCGAGGTCATTTTCTTGGGAAGGCTCTGATCCAGTTGATGCTGCTGTGGCGTCGTTAGTCGTGGGAGCAGAGACAGCGGCACCGGCCTCACTTATATCGTCATCGCTAACCAGATCGGAGAAACTCTCCAAAGACTCTTCTACTACAACGTCAACCTCCTCCTCAACAACGTTGAAAAGGGTTCGCAACGGCAGGTCCTCCGGGTCGGCAGAGGGCGTTGGTTGTGAGGCAAAGCGTGCCATATTCAGGTTTGTCAGGGTCAGCAGGAGCGGGGCGCAGTCAAACTCCGCCGAGAGCAGATCGGCCAGTTTATGTTGTCCGTCAATACTCTGCACAAAGCGCTTCTCCGCTTCATTGAGGCGCAGGAAATTAACATGTCGATAGTAATTTTTGTCGAGCAGGATGAACTTGTCTTTGAAAGTCTGCAGCAGTTGCGTACCAGTTTGCCCTGCATGCTTGTGGAAACCTTGATAGAAGAGTTGTGGAACGTTAAGCGTGATCAGCTGCAGCAGCTCCGGTGCCGGTATGACTTTCCAGGAGGCCTGTGATGGCCCGCTGCCAAAAGCGCAGAGCAGTTCCTGGTTGAGGTAGTCCATCTCGGCTTGCAGAAGATCGCTGTACTGCAGGCAGCCAATTTGAACCAGGCTGTCATGGCGATAAGCTGCCGTGGTAGTGAAATAATTGTATTCATCGATGGTAATCTGGCCGCGGTTACAGAGAAAGTCGCCAAAATCCCTACTTTGGAAGCCGGGGCGCAGTGCAACCGGAGCACCGTTGATAAATGTCAGCAAGCGCACGGTGTCAGGATACTGCAAGGTCAGTAGTCCGGAGAAATGTTTCAAAAAAGCCGTACGCAGGTGCTGTGCAAAAGGCCGGGCTTCGCCTGCCGCTGTGGCGGTTGCTGACGCAGCCATGTTGAGTGTCTGGTGAATCGCAGAGATAAGATCGGTTGTCTTGAGTGGTTTTTCAAGGTAATGCCGAACGCCGAGTGCTTTGGCGGCAACCTGGAATTTTTCACCTTTATAGAAGCCGGTCAGAACAATCACCGGCAGTTTGCTGGTGCGAGGGCTTTGTCGCAACTTCTTGATCAGTTCAATGCCGTGCAGGCCGGGTAACTTGAGCTCGAGCAACAGCAGGTCCGGGGGGTCGGCTGCAATTGCCCGCAAAGCGGCAATGCCGTCCCTTTCATGCTGGACATCGAACCCCTGTTGTTTGAGCCGTTCGATTATCGCCGCAGCCAGTTGCTGATTTTCTTCAGTCAGCAGGATGCGTTTTGCCATGCTTGTTGCCTTTCTTGCCGATAGTCGTCGAGTTGTTATTTCAGCGCCGCAGTTGATAGCGTCGTACCGCGCGATTGTGAGCTTTCAGTGTCGCGTTGAACTCATGAGTGCCGTCGCCTCGCGCTACAAAATACAGATTCTTACTTGCGACCGGATTTGCAGCTGCATGCAGCGCAAATTGTCCCGGGCTGGCAATGGGTCCCGGTGGTAGCCCTCTTTTCCTGTAGGTGTTGTAAGGAGTCGGGGTCTCCAGGTGTTTGCGGGTGAGATTGCCGTCGAAGTCAGCAATGCCATAAATCACTGTTGGATCCGCTTGAAGAGCGATTCCACGTTTCAATCGATTGTGAAAAACTGCCGAGATCAGGGGCATTTCCATGACATTCCCCGCTTCCTTCTGAATGATCGATGCCAGGGTGATCAGTTGATGGCGATTAAGCTTAAGAGTCTTCGCAGCTTTAAGCAATTCCGGCGTCAATTGAGCGTGCAACTGCGCCACCATGGCATGCAGTAGTAGGCGCGGGGTTGTCGTTGATGAGTAGGTAAAGGTTTCCGGGAAGAGATAGCCTTCCAGTGACACTGCATCGATACCCAACTCGTTCAGGAATTCAACGTCGTTGCATAGTGATAGAAATTCCTCGGCAGAACCGATGCCGGTCTTCTCAAGCCGCGTAGCAATCTCTTGCAGGTTAAACCCTTCGGGGATAGTCACCTGGAACTTACGAATATCGCCGGCGACCAGGCGGCTGAGGACATCATCCGGCTTGGTGGCCACTTCGAAGAGGTATTCACCGGCGTGTATCTTTCCGGTTGCCTTGCGCCAACGGGCCAGCAGGGTGAAGCGTCTGGCATCACTGATGACGCCAAATTTCTCGAGTTGATGGGCAATACGCGCAAAAGAACTGCCCGGTTTGATTTCAATGACCTGCGGTTCTGTCGGGGTGATGGTGGTTGTAATGTAGCTCTGCAGCCATATGCCGACGCACAGCAAAGAGATACCGATGAGGGCAAAGATTGTCAGGATCAGGTTTCTGGGGCGCAAGCTCATCAAGGGCTTCCTGTGAGATCCGTTACGCTTTGAAGCGGGTTTCGGTCCCGTCTAACAAACGTCGGATATTGCTGCGGTGCCGCCAGACAACCAGTATGGCAATAAAAAGGGTCGCCAGGAAAATTGGCTGCGGGTGGTTCAACACCAGGATCAACAATGGTGCCGACAAGGCTGCCAGGACTGAACCGAGGGAAATATAACGGGTTGTACCGACCACCAGCACGAAGATGACCAGGGCGCCGAGTACTGCCTGCGGCGAGAGAACCAGGAAGATGCCGAGTGCAGTGGCGACCCCTTTGCCGCCCTTGAACTTCAGGTAAACCGGATAGCAATGAGCAATAATCGCCAATGCACTGGCAACGCCGAGTTGTGCCGGAGTTGGTTCCAGCCAGGATTTATAGGCCAACAACGGCAGAAAGCCTTTCAGGGCGTCACCGATGAGTGTCAGGATGCCTGCCAGTTTTCCGGCGACCCGGTAGACATTGCTTGCACCGATATTGCCGCTGCCTTTTTGGCGTACGTCCTCGCTACCCATCAGGCGGGAGAGAACGACGCCGGTCGGAATGGCGGCGATCAGATAAATGACGATCAGAACAAAGATGAAAAGCAGGTCGTCCATAACGGTCTCAAAAGACAAAAGCGTCCACAGTTGGCCGCTTTATGAATAAAAACTGGTCGGGAGTACTGATTCGAATCAGCGATCCCGGATGGGCCTGTAACGATAACCTGAATCCATGAGTAACTGGCTGACGCAGGATTAAGAGTTAATAGAAAATTTTTACCATGACGTATCGAAAAGCACAAGAGTATTCCCTGCTTAGCATGGGAAGGGCCTCCCATGGAAATCCTTGTTATGAAAGTATCATGGCTATAACGGTTTTGACTTAAGCAATGGCGAATTCAGGTTCGAGCTAGTCGAATGTTAACGCGAATCACCACTGCTTCAAGTGCCAGTTCGTGGGAGTGGTTAGCAGGCCTTTATGGTCGGAATTTCTCAACAGGTTGATAGGTGATCTCTTTAATTGAAAGTCTGTAGTTAATTGGTTTTTCTCTTAATAGCTCAAAGCCGCAATGTACACATTTTCTTTGCGCCCTGTGTCCACCATATGGCCCCCCACATTTTGGACAAGGTGTATTTCGAACCCAGGACCAAACCTTGAAATGAACAACAACAGGGATGATAAGGACAATTAAGTGTGTGTACCTGCCTAAAATCATAGAAGTAGAGGTTGAAACGATGATTGCGAAAACCGCCAGGCAGCACATGCTGGCAACCAGAAGTTTTTCTCTTCGCCAAATTTCAGCTAAACCACGGTGGATGTTTTTGTTTTCTTGATCAGTCATGTTGCCTTCTATCGGACCAGGCCCAGCTCGCTTTGCTTGGTCACTTTTAAGTGTGTAGAAATCTTAACACGAACCACCCGTCTACCACCCCGTTTGCTTCAGTGATTGGTTAGGGCATGGTTTCACCCAGGATGCCTTCGTAGATAGCCAGATCGTTGCTCGAGAAGCAGCAGAAGATTACCTCTTTGAGCACGCCGAACTCCAGGAGCGACGTGCGGACTGTGTCCACGGCAACTTTGGCTGCCAAATCAACAGGGTAGCCGTAGATGCCAGTGCTTATACTTGGAAAAGCCAGTGTTTGAACACGCTTCGCTACGGCAAGCTTGATCGCGCGGCGGTAGCAGGAAGCAAGAAGCTCGGGCTCACGGGACGAACCTCCTCGCCAAACGGGGCCAACTGTGTGAATGATGTAACTGGCTGGAAGGCGATGACCCTTGGTGATCTTGGCGTTGCCTGTTTGGCAGCCCCCTAGCAAGAGGCACTCGTTGAGCAACTCCGGCCCCGCGGCACGGTGTATTGCCCCGTCAACGCCACCGCCCCCAAGGAGCGAAGAATTCGCCGCGTTGACGATGGCATCAACAGCAAGTGTTGTAATGTCGGCGCGAACCGCGCGAAGCACTGTGGGCATTTCAGAGTGTCCTGACGGGAAACGGTAACCGGCGACGAATTACTTGAGCACCACCGAAATATTCAGATTTAATGCAGAAGCATTTTTCCTCTGCGTAGATTTTTTTTGTCAGGTGTTTAACCATTTTTACCATTCTATGACACCTCCCGTTCGATATTAACCTAATTGATGAGGGTGTCCATTTTTCGTGGGTAGGTCTGAAACATATATAAAGCACCAACAATAAGGCCTGTAGCACAAGTGCTTATTATCAGATATCCGTGCCGGTTTAAGCGCTTTCGTTTTTGAATGAAATTTAATCCATCATAGCTTATGGGCATATCATCCTCAAAGCCTAACATTGATTCTAAGAGCGAGTACGCTTGATATCACCTCGCAACTAGACGGTTAAAGTTTATGCTTCAAGTCATACTTGGTCACAGGTAGAGGTCAAAGGGGGGAGGCCCTTAATTTATCCTCTCGCATTGTTTGGTGTGTGTTGATTTGGTGGAAATGCAGAGATTTCCAGAAACCCTGATTTCCTGAAGTATGGATCCCAAAACAAACATTATATGTCCAATCTAGGTTGTATTTATACTTGCTTAGAGATAAATTGAAGCAAAATAACTGCCTGGAATTTTGGGGCGGCAACGCCCATGGGGCCACGTTTTAGGGTTCTTCTCATCCTGGCCCCCATCGAACCCACCAAAGCGGGCGATTCTCGTAAGCGTGGAGATTTATCCATTGAATAACGTCTTTATCGTGACGCCAAGTTATTTAATCAAGAAAAAACGTGACTTTACAGGTGGGATCAATCAGCTCACAACGTTGGGGTTTAACGTCATAAATCCGGAATTCCCGAAGGAACTCCCCTCGCCGCGAGAGAAGGCAAATCAAATACATGGGGCGTTTGAAGATCCCGGTGTCGATATGATCATGGCCTTGCGCGGGGGGTACAGTGCGATGAAATCACTTCCTTTCATAGACTTCGAATTAATCAAAAAGCACCCCAAGATCATAGCTGGTTTCAGCGATTTGAGCGCATTACTCAATCCGATCTTCGAGCGCACCGGGCTGGTGACCTTGCATGCCCCCATGGTGATCAACCTGAGCACGCCAACGGCATTCACGCTTAAATCGCTGGTGAACGCCGTCAAAGGCTATCCAGAGAAAAACCTGCTCAAAGGAGCCCGTTGCAAGGTCTACCACCCCGGCTCTGCCACCGGAACCCTCAAAGGCGGCAATCTGATTACCCTGACAGCTCTGATCGATACGGACTGGGAGATCGACACGGCCGGCTCGATCCTGTTCCTCGAAGATGTCGATGAAGAGCTGCACGAGGTGGATCGCTTCCTGACACAGTGGATTCTTGCCGGGAAATTCAAGGGGATCAAGGCGCTCCTTCTCGGCGATTTCCGAGGGATCGGCAGCCAGAAGGTCTATGACATACTGGCCTCGCAAATGGTGTTGGACTTCCCCGTAGTGCATTGCCCTTACATCGGCCATGTCGCGAACAAGATCACCTTGCCGATCGGTGCGGAGGTTGAGCTGAACACGGACAGTAAGCAGCTTGTGATCAGAAAAATGTCTTTCCCCAGAGGGGCCCGATGAACATCCTCTGGCTGATCATGATCTGCGTCAGTATCGTCTTCGCCATTTTCACCGGCAACCTGGAGGCGTTCACCAAGTCCATCTTCGATGGCGCGAAATCGGCCGTGGAGATATCGTTATTTCTTCTCGGCATCGTCTCGGTCTGGCTGGGGATCACCAGGATTCTGGAAGACTCCGGCCTGATCTACCGGATCGCGCACCTTTTCAAGCCGATCATCTCCCGGTTGTTCAAGAACATCCCCGGCGATCACCCTTCCATTACGGCCATCACCCTGAACGTTTTGGCCAACCTGTTCGGGCTCGGCAACGCGGCCACACCGCTGGGGATCAAGGCCATGCAGGAACTCGATACGCTCAACGAGGACAAGGGCACAATCACGCCTGAGATGATGACTTTCATCGTTATCAACACCGCCAGCATCCAGCTAATCCCGTTTTCCGT
>JAUWTX010000030.1 GCA_030614505.1 Desulfuromonadales bacterium | reverse complement strand
GCCAGCATGGGTGCTGTTGGCGTCTGGGAGCAGGATTGATGTCACTCAAAGTGATGCGTACACCTCGATCTCTGGATCTTGAAATCACCAGTCGTTGTAATGCCGAGTGTCGCTATTGTTATTACCTCAATAACCCCGATGTTGATTATATCGATCTGCCAACCGAATCCTGGTTGGTGTTTTTTGCAGAACTTGCCCGCTGTCATGTGATGAACGTCACTCTTCAAGGTGGTGAACCTCTGATCAGAAAGGATTTTTTGACTCTGGTTGATGGTGTCGTAGCTAATCATATGCGTTTTTCTGTGCTGACCAATGGCAGCCTGATGACTCCACAGATTGCAGCGCAGCTGAAGGCATCCGGTAGATGCGACCAGGTTCAGGTCTCCCTGGACGGCTCGACAGCTGCTGTTCACGAAATGCTTCGCGGCAAAGGAACCTTTGCCCCGGCTCTGTCTGCTATCAAATTGTTAAAGAACACTGAGCTTCCTGTAACCGTCCGCGTAACGATCCACCCTGGTAATATCGACGATCTTGCCTCTGTCACTCGTCTGCTTCTGGACAAGCTTCAATTACCTAGCTTCAGTACCAACGCGGCCTCGTCGCTTGGGTCTTCGGCAAAATACGGTTCTGAGAGCCTGCTCAAGCCCCTTGAACAGCTCAAGGCCATGCGTATCCTTGCCGAGCTTGAAGCCGCTTATCCCGGGCGGATCCAGGCCAGCGCGGGGCCGCTTGCCGACTGGCATATGTTTCATGCCATGGAAGAAGCACGAAAGAAAGGCCAACCCATTCCTGGACGCGGTCGATTGGTTGGTTGCGGCTGTATCTTTGATCGACTGGCTGTTCGTTCTGACGGGGCAATCGTTCCTTGCGTAATGTTGCCGCAAATGGTGCTAGGCCAACTTGGTGAAGACCCTCTTGACGATGTCTGGCAGCATGCACCGGCCTTGCAGGAACTGCGCTCCAGGTGGTCCATCCCGCTTTCGTCATTTGACGATTGTCTTGATTGCCCATGGCTGGAGAGTTGCACCGGCAATTGCCCGGGAACAGCATACAGTCTTACGGGAGAAGTCAATCGTCCTTGCCCGGAGACTTGTCTGAAACGCTTCCAGGAAGAGCTTGCTGTGCTGGGAGAGTCATTATGGACGTAACGCCATCAGTTCCAGTGCTGAGCACTTTATACCTTTACCTCACAGAAGGGTGTAATTGCGCCTGTAGCCATTGCTGGTTTGTAGCGGAGCGCGAGTCTCAAGGTCCAAAGCCCGGTGCCATGTTGAAGATTGATGCCTTGAGGAGAGCCATTGAGCAGGCGTTGCCACTTGGTTTGACTTCACTTAAATGGACGGGTGGTGAGCCGACACTGCATCCGCAGTTCCCGGAACTTTTGCAGATACAAAAGGAGTTCGGGTTATCTGGAGCTGTTGAAACGAACGGCATGCTTGTGACCAGAGCGCTTGCCGAGCAGATGAAATCCTCTGATGTTTTCCAGGTGTCTGTCAGCCTGGACAGTGCTGACGAAGCAGTTCATGACGCCATACGTGGTGTCAGGGGTGGGTTCAAACGGACAGTAAAGGGGATAGAAGCGCTGGTGTCGGCAGGTTTCCAACCTGAGCTGATACTGACGCTGCAACGGGCCAATTATCACAAGTTGCCAAAATTTTTTGCCCTGGCAGAGCAACTGGGGGCAGGCAGTGTCAAACTGAATGTTCTTCAGCCTGTATTGCGTGGCGAGAAGCTTACATCGGCAGGAGAGGGTTTGAGTGTCAGAGAAATTCTCGGCATTTCAAAATCTATAGAAAATGAATTCACCCAAAGCACTTCGCTTCCGATCCAACTGGATCTGCCCATGGCGTTTAGATCTCTTGCTAAAATATTGTCTGGGTCACAGGCCGGAGTCTGTAAGATATTGAACATCCTCGGTATCCTGCCTCGTGGAGAATATGCCTTGTGCGGGGTTGGTCAGCATGTGGCTGAGTTGGCTATGGGGGATGTGATGACCACTTCTTTGCAAGAGGTCTGGTCCTCTCATCCTGTGCTTCAGCAAGTCAGGGAGGGTTTGCCGGAGCGTTTGGAGGGTATCTGTTCTCAATGCCTGATGAAGTCAGCCTGCTTTGGCAGCTGTGTTGCGGCTAATTATCAGCTCTCTGGTAATCTTCTTGCCCCTTACTGGTTCTGTGATCAGGCAGATGCTGAGAATTTGTTTCCGGGTTCCAGGCGAACTTGACCTGGATTTGTTGCTTTGCAGCTTGTTTGCCGGTTGGCATCAAGTTAGATTTGGTTTATGATTTATGCAAGTCAGAAATAGAAGGAGTTTTGTATGTCTTCAACCAAGCGCCAATGGCAGGAACCGGTGGTCAAATCGATTGATCAATGTCAGCCGATCTTTGGTGAGTGCAAGGTCGGTAGCTCGCCTACCCCTGGTGGTGCGTTTCAGTGTACTACTGGAACTGGTGCGACGACAGGCGGCGATTGTACGGTTGGGAATGGTGCCAAGCTTTCTTGTAGCAAAGGGAATGGCGTACAATAGAAGCGTCTTTCTTACCCCGCTTTTTTTGGCAATTCTACGAAAACCGACCAAGGCCAGACCAGAGGATATTCTGCTTTATCTGAATCCTGTCGTCCGATAATCCGTCCCTTTAGCTCCCACACTATTATCTTCTGTTCTCCTGTTAGTTTCATCGAGCGGGCGACACATGCATAACTTAACATTCTGAAAACTATCGTGCTTGTTGCGCGGATTCCCCTTGCCAGTTTACCGCCACGTGAAGAGCGATTTGGATCAATACGCCCGGCATAGCGATAGAAGAGGCCGGTAATTCGTCCACGTACCCCCCCAGACACAGAGCACTCCTTACCGAACCTGTGACGATACGTCACCCGGCCATTTATTTGGTACTCCTGAACAGGTGCATTGTCGGCTTCAGAAAGAGCGTCCCCTCGTGTGATTAGACCATCGTCTCTTTTTCCAATTACCCTGTGGACAGCCAGTTGCTCCCCGACAGCGCTATATGCGATACAATCTCCAATGCGAATCTGGCTGAAGTCTACTGATAATAGTTCCAGGAGGTCACCTTCCTGAAAACAGGGCCACATACTCAGGCCTTGGTAACGGAACATTTTAGTGGTGGACTTCATACCGCCTCCTTTGCCAGCAACGGCCAAACGTCGCCATGACGCGGCAAGGAAAGGTTCCATCCTGACAGGTCGCGGACCATCTGTGCCGCCATGCGGAAGAGCGGTTCCCATTGTTTTCGGCTTCCCATTATAGCGGCAGGATATTCATTGAACGACCGATAAAGTTTTGCAACTACGTTAATGGGTGAGGTTGGTAGTAGCTGAACCTCTGATGCTTTTTCAATCAGTATCAACCCCTTGAGTCGACAGTAACAGTCTAGTTTCATCCCCGGGTAGCGCCAGTTCACTTCGGGGTTAATGATGTTTCCCCAAGCAGGGAGGGGGCTGGCATGCCACTCTTTGCCGTTTTCCGGCCAGATCAAGGCAGCATCATCGCTTAAAACCTGCCAGTTGGATGGAGCTGTGCTCAGGGTGGTACTTTTCCCGCCGCTGGGCGGTGCGAGAAACAGTAATCCCGCCTCGTTGAAACATGCCAGTCCACCATGGATCAAGCCACCACCGCGGGCAATAATATCATCGATAATAAGTCCCCAGGGGAGATGAAAGCGAACAGGCCCGATGACTGGATCTGTCTCAGGCTTCCAGAAGGTATGCATCGTCTGTGTTGAAAACCATACTGTATCCAGGCGGCTGTTGTGTCGCTGCCAATCCGACGGGTTTAGTTCGTCTGATATCTGAGGCCATAATCGGTCCGGGAAAGACGCTTGAGTTGTGTCCCCCGAGTCCTCTTCCGGAAGATGAGAGAGGTGAATGATTCGGTCCGGCTTGCATTGCACCTTTTTGCAGGCTACATGTGCGGAGATTTGTTCAATGACATCAACACCCCATCCATCGTAGGCATTCATTTGATAGTAGAGAGGCCCGATTTGCAGTCCAATGCTTTGTTTTATGTCATTCTCAATCATAATGGCACATTATAAGTCGAATCTTCGCTAAACAACAACACCACTGAAAAATCGTCTCTGGTTGTTCCCAATCATGCTGATGCATGGTAAACAATAGCAATGACTCCCGATCCAATCAAATCACGTATCAAAGGAGCATTCAGTCTCCACCGCGCATGGCGACTAGTCTGGTCGGCAGCGCCGCGCTGGGCAGCGATCAGTCTTGTGTTGCTTGTTGTGCAGACGCTGCTGCCTTTGCTGGCATTGTTGCTGCTCAAGCAGATTGTCGATGCTCTTGGTGTCGCCCTTGCGGCGCCGAATGAAGCATCTTTCTCTCCTGTTGCTCTCTGGATCGGGCTGGCCGGTCTGGTGGCTTTAGCTAATGCTCTGACCAATGCAGTCAGTTCTTATGTTGCCGAGGCGCAGGCTCTGGCCGTAACAGATCATGTCTCCGATGTGATTCATGCTAAATCTATTGCTGTCGATCTTGGTTATTACGAAGACCCGTCATTCCATGACACCTTGCATCTGGTACAGCAGGATGCTCAGTCTCGCCCAGCTAATATCGTCAATGGGTTAAAGCAGACGCTTCAGAATACCTGTGTTCTCATCGGTATTGTCGGTTTACTCTTTACCTTCCATTGGGCTGTTGGTCTGGCGCTACTCCTCGCGGCTTTGCCGGCCGGGATTGTTCGCCTGGTCTATGCCCGTCAACTCTTTGGCTTTGAACAGAGCCGCGCCCAGTTGGAGCGCAAGGCCTGGTACTATCACTGGATGTTGACCAGTCTGGATTTTGCCCGGGAAATCCGTCTTCTGGGCATCGGTTCCCTCTTTATGAACCGCTTCTCTGCTTTGCGCCGACAGTTACGTGAAGGTCGTCTGGAGATTAACGCAAGGCGAGTCCGTCGTGACATCCTGGCCCAGGGCGGAGCAACCATTGCTCTCTACGCCACCTTGGCGGCGATGGCTTTTTTCGCTATTCAGGGGAGCATGACACTCGGTGTGATTGTTATGTATTTTCAGGGCTATCAACGAGCCTTGACTGCGCTACAAAATGTTCTCCAGGGATTGGCCTGGCTCTATGAGGACAACCTGTTCCTCAAACATTTCTATGTGTTCCTCAATCTTCCTGTTTCTGTCGAACAGAACAATGGGCAGAGTATTGTACCGGAACCGACTGACCTTGGTCTGGTTTGTCGTGATCTGCATTTCACCTATCCGAGCCGCAAAGAACCATCACTTAAAGGCGTTGATTTTGAAATTCATCCTGGCGAAGTCATTGCTCTGGTCGGTGTTAATGGTGCCGGCAAGACGACTCTGGCCAAATTGGTCTGCCGTCTATACGATCCTGAGCAGGGCCAGCTCAGCTGGGAGGGCAAGGACCTGCGTTCATTTTTGCCGGCAGCCTGGCGTCGGCAGGTGAGCGTTGTCAGTCAGGACTTTGCGCAGTTTGATCTGACTCTTGCTGAAAATATCTGGTTGGGGGATGTTGAGAAGGAGGCAGCTCCGGAACAGCTTCTTGCTGCGTCCAGGATCGCCGGTGTGGACCAGGTCATTAGCCAGTTTCCTGATGGACTGGATACACAGCTTGGCACGCATTTCCACTCCGGTCAGGAACTTAGCATCGGTGAATGGCAGCGTCTTGCACTGGCCCCTACATGGTTTCGTGAAGCGCCACTTCTGATTTTTGACGAGCCAAGCAGTTCTCTCGACCCTTTGGCAGAAGCAGAGATGATCCGCTCATTTCGCAACGTGATCGGTCAACGCAGTGCCTTGATTATCAGCCATCGACTTTCTTCAGTGCAATTGGCTGACCGTATTTATGTCATGGATGACGGTCGTATTGTTGAGAGTGGTAGTCACGATGAGTTGTTGAGGTGTGATGGTGTTTATGCACAGTTCATCCGTTCCCAGGCGGAGTATTATCAGGCGTAAGGGCTGTGGCGTGTGGCGAGAAAAGACTAACCAAACAAAAGCTCTGAACTGACACCATCAGTTACCTGAACCGGTCAAAAGAAATGGATCTCTTTTTCGCGCCACCCGCCACCCGCCACCCGCTGCAAGAACAAAAAAGCCCCGGAAATCCGGGGCTTTTTTGTTGCGTTGACGTTGTTGTTACAGACCTAACTGTTTAAAGAAATCGTTACCCTTGTCGTCGACGAGGATGAAGGCCGGGAAGTTCACGACTTCGATCTGCCAGACAGCTTCCATGCCGAGTTCAGGGAAGTCGATGCATTCGACCTTGGTGATGTTCTCGTCAGCGAGCAGGGCGGCCGGGCCGCCAATGGAGCCGAGGTAGAACCCTCCAAACTTCTTGCATGCATCGGGGACCTGTTGGGAACGGTTGCCTTTGGCGATCATGACCATTGATCCGCCATTCTCCTGCAGCAGTCCAACGTAGCTGTCCATGCGGCCAGCTGTGGTTGGGCCGAAGGAACCGGAGGGGCGACCTTCCGGAGTCTTGGCCGGGCCGGCATAATAGATCGGATGCTTCTTCAGGTATTCGGGCAGCGGTTTGCCATTGTCGATGATTTCCTTGAACTTGGAGTGGGCAATGTCTCGCCCGACCACGATGGTGCCGTTGAGCAGCAGGGCATCGCCAGCTTTGAGCTTGGTCAGTTCGGCCAGGATATTTTCCATCGGCTGGTTGAGGTTGAGCTTGTAACCGTGCTCATGCTTGGCCGTGCGGTACTTTTCTGGTAGCAGACGGCCCGGATCACGGTCCATCTCCTCTACAAAGAGACCATCCTTGGTGATCTTGGCTTTAATGTTGCGATCTGCCGAGCAGGAGACTGCCATGCCCAGGGGGCAGGATGCACCGTGGCGGGGCAGGCGGATAACGCGTACGTCATGAGTGAAGTACTTGCCGCCAAATTGCGCGCCGATACCGAGGTCCTGTGCCGCAACTTGCAGCTTCTCTTCCAGCTCGATATCGCGGAACGCCTGACCGTGATCGTTGCCTTCAGTCGGCAGGCCATCAAGCTCCTTGGCGGAGGCTAGTTTGACGGTTTTCATGACTGCATCGGCCGAGGTGCCGCCGATGACGAAGGCAAGATGGTAAGGTGGGCAGGCTGCAGTGCCGAGGGTTTTCATTTTGGCAACCAGGAAATCGAAGAGTTTGTCCGGGGTGAGCAACGCCTTGGTTTCCTGAAAGAGCATGGTCTTGTTAGCAGAACCACCGCCCTTGGCTACGAAGAGGAACTTGTAGGCGTCACCCTCAGTAGCATAGAGGTCGATTTGTGCCGGCAGGTTGGTGCCGGTATTCTTCTCCGTGTACATGTCGAGTGCTACGGTCTGGCTGTAGCGCAGGTTTTCTTCAGTGTAGGTTTTGAAAACACCCTTGGAGAGGTATTCGGCATCGTTGACGCCGGTCCAGACCTGCTGGCCCTTCTTGGCGACAACAGTAGCAGTGCCTGTATCCTGACAGGTCGGCAGTTCGAACTGTGCCGAGACCATGGCGTTGCGTAAAAAGGCCAAAGCCACGCCCATGTCGTTACGGGAGGCTTCAGGGTCTGTCAGGATTTTGGCGACCTGTTCATTGTGTTCTTTGCGCAGCAGGAAGGAGATGTACTTCATAGCCACATTGGAAAGTACTGTTAAGGCCTCAGGGTCAACTTTAAGGACATCCTTACCATCGAAATTGACGGTACTGACGTACTTTTCGGATCCTTCGATCTTGTAGTACTCGGTCTTGTCTGCCTCTAGGGGGAAAGGGTTCTGGTAAGTGAATTCCGGCATGATTTCTCTCCTTTGTCACGACATGAAATGTTTCTCCGGGCAAGCGTAACCCCAGATAAAAACTGATGACGAAGTATATCGAAACTGTATACAGTTGTCGATAATTAAGTGAAAATAATGTTTAATATGTAATGTGATTTTCTTTGTGAATACGCACGGGCCGGCCTCTAATTGACATCCATTTTCTTGTAATCATCAGACGTTTCACTTATCCTCTGTCTCTAGGAGACTGTCGGACTATACGGGCCGAAGCGAAAATTTGGAAGTTTGAGGCCAGATTTTAGCTCGTTTGAGAGTAATAGCCGTAGCTATTGGTCGAAAAGGAGCTGAAATATGGGCCAAACAGCCGGATTTGCAGCCGGGTTATGGATAGTCCGACAGTCTCTTAGGTTGAATTGCTAACACTCATCTACAGGACTTTAGTGTTGAATCTCATGCAAAAACTTCTCAAACAGATACTCACGTCAAAGGTTTATGAAGCTGCCATCGAGACCCCACTCGAGGAGTCGGCTTTTCTCTCGGAACTGTTGAATAATCGCGTTCTGCTTAAGCGTGAGGACCTTCAGCCAGTCTTTTCTTTTAAAATACGTGGAGCATACAATCGGATTGCCAATCTAAACGAAGAGGAGAGGGCCAGCGGCATTATCACTGCTTCAGCGGGCAATCACGCTCAAGGTGTGGCTTTCTCCGGGCATAAGCTTGGCATTCAGACAACAATTGTGATGCCGGTAACGACACCTTCTATCAAGGTTTCCGCAGTCAGGTCTTTTGGGGCCAAGGTTGTTTTGTTCGGCGACAATTATTCAGAGGCAGCAGAGCACTGTGCCCTTTTGGTTGCCCAGTCCGGCATGATTTTTATACCGCCTTTTGATGACGAACTTGTGATTGCAGGGCAGGGGACAATTGCGAATGAACTGCTACGCCAGAGTGCCGGCAGAATGGATGCTGTTTTTATTCCGGTCGGTGGTGGTGGATTGCTTGCCGGAATGGCTGTCTTTCTTAAATCTCTTTGCCCGCAAGTTAAAGTGATCGGCGTTGAGCCGATAGACAGCGATGCCATGGCCCAGTCGCTTGCCGCCGGCCGCCGTATTAAGCTTGATTCCGTTGGTATCTTTGCTGACGGTGTTGCTGTTCGTGAAGTCGGTCAATTGACTTTCGAGCTTTGTCGTGAGCATGTTGATGAAATTATCAGGGTGGATATTGATGAGATCTGCAGTGCTATAAAAAGCGTCTACCAGGCAACCCGGTCCATCGTCGAGCCTGCAGGTGCTCTTGCTTTGGCCGGACTCAAGAAATATGTGCGGGATCGGGATATTACGGACCAGACACTGGTTGCTATCAACTCTGGTGCCAATATGAATTTTGACCGTCTGCGCTATGTTGCTGAACGGACTCTGATCGGCGAAAAACAGGAGGCCCTTTTTGCTGTAACTATTCCGGAGGAGCCTGGCTCCTTGTTCCGCTTCTGCCGGGAGGTTGTTGGTGAAAGAAATATTACCGAATTCAACTACCGTCTGTCGGGCCGGAATTCAGCATATATTTTTGTCGGAATAACTATTGATGGTGATGATCAACGTCGTGCCTTTCAAGAGCAATTGACAACTCACGGGTTTGAAAATGTTGACCTGACTGACAATGAACTGGCAAAAACCCATGTTCGTTACATGGTCGGGGGCCGTTCTCACGATGTTCGTAGTGAACGCCTCTTCCGTTTCTGGTTCCCGGAGCGCCCTGGAGCTACGGCTCGTTTCCTCACAACGATGGGAGCAGACTGGAATATTTCTCTGTTCCACTATCGGACCCAGGGTGGCGACTTCGGCAGGGTCCTCGTCGGTCTGGAAATTCCGGCAGGACAGGAGTCGCAATTACAGGCATTCCTGGACAGCCTTGGTTATCGGTATGTTGAAGAGACTGACAACGAGGCCTATCACTTATTTCTCTGATATTACAACAAAATTAATTGACAGTTTTACTCAGGTATGCTATCCATTGACCAGGTTTTGTAACCGGCAGTTATTGCCGGTGTTTTTACGAAAACGGAACGTGGAGGACGAGCCAAAGTGTTTGATACTATTCGCGAAGACATCTATTCGGTATTCGATCGGGATCCTGCTGCGCGCAGTGTCCTGGAAATTATCTTCTGCTATCCCGGCCTGCATGTGGTCTGGTTTTATCGTGTCGCTCATTGGTTCTGGACTCGTGAATTCTACTTCCTGGGTCGCTTTACCTCTCATCTCGGTCGTTTTTTGACCGGCATTGAAATCCATCCAGGCGCACAGATCGGCAAAAAATTCTTTATCGATCACGGCATGGGAGTTGTTATCGGCGAGACGACTGAAATCGGCGATAATGTCACTCTGTACCATGGTGTCACTCTTGGTGGAGTCACCTGGGACAAGGTCAAGCGTCATCCTACTATAGGTGATAATGTCGTGATTGGTTCGGGGGCCAAGGTTCTCGGTCCGTTCACTGTTGGCAGCGGCGCCAAAATTGGCTCTAATTCAGTTGTCGTCAAAGAAGTCCCGCAAAATTCCTCAGTCGTTGGTATTCCCGGACGTGTTGTACTGCAACAGGAGCCGAAGGTTGAAGAGAAACGCCCCGATCTGGAACACGGCAAAATGCCTGATCCGGAAGCCAAGGCTATCAGTTGCCTCTTTGATCAGATCCGTGTTCTGGAAAAGAAGGTTGGGGAGTTGACCGATCGACTGGAGAAAACAGAGTCCAGACCTGCAACAAAGTCCCCTTCAAAGGCTTCTTCCCCGTCGGCCAAAGTTCCAGCCAAGGCGACTGCCAAGCCCAAAGCCCCGGCCAAGCGCAAGAGTACATCCAGGAGTTCTGCTGCAAGGCCGAAAAGCAAGGCTGTCAGTTCTGCTCGCACTCGCAAAACGGAGAAGGGTGAGGTATAGAACCATGCGAATGTCCACTAAAGCACAATATGCTGTGCGGGCCATGGTCAACCTGAATCTCCACTCGGATGGGTCGCCGGTCTCTCTGCGTGATATTTCGCTTCGTGAAAGTATTTCTCTGGCCTATCTTGAGCAATTGTTTGTCAAGTTGCGTCGTGGAGAGATAGTCAAGAGTGTGCGCGGCCCGGGCGGTGGCTACCTCCTGGCTCGACCAGCGCAGGAGATCCAGGTCGATGAGATTATAGATAGTGTCGAAGAATCATTAGTGCCGGTTTCCTGTATGGACAAGAAACATGGCTGTGTCTGCGATGATCAGTGCGTGACGCACAATGTCTGGCATGGCCTCGCGGAACGGATTCGAGACTTTCTCTCTTCGATTACATTGGAGGAGTTGACGTTGGAAGCAAAGGGGAAAACTGGTAAGACAGGGACTAATTCTTGATTTTAAATTTTAAATTTTGCATTGATCAAGATGGTAAGTATTTTCAGCAATTTAAAATTAAGAATTCAAAATTGATCTATTGGAGGTTAGAAATTGAAACAGATTTACCTGGATTATAACGCCACCTCGCCAGTAAGGCCTGAAGTACTTGAGGTCATGCTGCCATTTTATAAAGAGCAATTCGGTAACCCATCAAGCGTACACTGGGCCGGTCGACAGGTGTCGGGAGCTCTTGAAAAAGCTCGGGAACAGGTTGCCGCTATGATCAACGCTTCTCCCGCTGAGATTGTTTTTGTCTCCTGTGGCAGCGAGGGTGACAATATGGCGATCAAAGGCACCCTGGCGGCTCTTAAGGGAAAAGGCAACCACATTATCACCACAACGGTTGAGCATCCTGCTGTCTTGGAGACCTGTGAAGCTCTGGAAAAAGAGGGCTATGATGTTACTTATCTGCCTGTAGACAAGGATGGTCAGCTCGATCTGGCTGATCTTGAAGAGGCGATCACTGACAAGACAGTTCTGATCTCTGTTATGTGGGCCAATAATGAGACAGGCAATCTTTACCCGATTGAAGAGATCGGCAAAATTGCCAAAAAATACAATATTCGTTTTCACACCGATGCAGTTCAGGCTGTCGGCAAAGTTTCTGTTGATGTTCAGAAAGCCAATGTCGATCTCCTGGTTATCTCCGGGCATAAAATTGGCGCTCCCAAGGGTGTTGGAGCAATCTACATACGCCGGGGTACGCGCATGGCTCCATTACTTCATGGTGGTCATCAGGAGCGCAACCGAAGGGCCGGAACCCAGAATGTTGCAGGGATTGCAGGTCTTGGGAAGGCCTGTGAGATGGCCGAAGCAGAGCGCGAGGATTATTATAAGCGTGTCCGCATCATGCGTGATCGTTTGGAAGACGGTATTGCCGACCAAGTCCCCGATATCAAATTGAACGGTACCCCTGATCGTGATCAGCGTCTACCTAACACCCTGAATGTCAGCTTCGCTTATATTGAAGGTGAATCCCTGCTGCTTAATCTCGATATGTTCGGAATTGCAGCTTCATCTGGTTCTGCCTGTACTTCCGGTTCACTTGAGCCCTCCCATGTCATGGGTGCGATGTGTGTAGAAGTTACTTTGGCGCATTCGAGTACGCGGTTCAGTCTTGGGCCGGAAACTATCGATGAGGATATTGATAAAGTTCTGGAAGTGCTGCCAGCGACGGTGCAGCGCATTCGTGATATGAGCCCTCTGTACAACTGCGGCAAGACAACTGACGAATGTGAGACTTGTGAGACGATTCGAAGGATTTAACTTGTAAAACGTGGCGTGTGGCGAGTAGCGCGTGGCGTGGAACCAATAAAACAAACAAAGAAGCTTTAACGGCTTTTGTTATGAGTTAAGGAGACAGACATATGTATACCGAAAAAGTCATGGACCATTTCACCAATCCACGTAATGTCGGAGAGATCGAAGATGCCAACGGCGTGGGGGAGGTGGGTAATGCCTCCTGCGGCGACATCATGAAGATATTCCTCAAGGTCGAAGACGGTGTCATCCAGGACGTCAAGTTCAAAACTTTCGGCTGTGGTGCGGCGATTGCAACTTCGTCCATGGTGACTGAAATGGCGATTGGAAAAACGATCGATGAGGCTCTGGAGTTGAGCAATCAGGCTGTTGCTGAGGCCCTCGATGGTTTGCCGGCTCAGAAGATGCATTGTTCGAACCTGGCGGCTGATGCCCTGCATGAGGCAATTAAAAACTATAAAGAACAGAATGGTTAGGGCGTAACTCTTCAGATGTTACATTAGGTTGGGGCGTCTTCTGAGGTGCCCTTTTTTTTTGAGGAAGACAGGAGACAGAATAAAAGCAAAATCTACTTTCCCCTTCTGTATTCTGTCTCCTGTCTCCTGTATACTTTTCAACTATGATTGAACCAGGTAAAAGAGTTGTTGTTGCTATGAGCGGCGGGGTTGATTCGTCGGTTG
>JAUWTX010000046.1 GCA_030614505.1 Desulfuromonadales bacterium | reverse complement strand
TGTGAAGTCTGATCGGAGGAGGGTAATCCTGTGCCATGATCGAAGGTGTTGCTCGCATCCCCGGAGGTTAAACGACCCTCTGTGTGACCATCGAGCCCTACCGGAGCGCCGTCATTGAGTGTGATATCGCCTGCCATGGGGTTGTGACATGTGAGGCAAACATTACCGCCTCCGAGTTCATCGATTGTTAGTCCGGTAAGATGGCATTCTTTACAATTGAAATAATGAGTCGGCGTCGCTCCAACAGCTATTTCGGGAGTGGCGCAGAGCATCAGCCAGAGTAACAGGATTAATCGTAGAGTCGTCGGGTAATTGATCATATACTGTGCACTCTCATGGGCCCCCCATCTGACAAGCAGAGAGTAGACGGTTAACTACTGAAGGATGTGGTGTGCAGCGACTGGACGGCTGAAATAGAACCCCTGAAATTCATCGCAGGAGACCGAGTGCAGAAAATCCTTCTGCTCAAGAGTTTCCACCCCTTCGGCGAGCACTTTGAGATTGAGATTGTGCGCCATCGAAACAACAGCCGAGACAATTGCAATATCATCACTATCTTTCGGGATATCGGTAATGAAGGAACGGTCGATCTTCAACAGGTCAATCGGGAATTTCTTCAGGTAGCTCAGCGAAGAATAACCGGTACCGAAATCGTCAACCGAAAGGTGGACCCCAAGTTTTTTCAGATCAGTGAGAACGCATACGGCGTAGTCGACATTCTGCATCACCGCGCTTTCAGTTATCTCCAGCCCCAGCCAAGCTGGCTCGACACCAGTCTCATTGATGATCTGACAAATCTTTTCGTAGAGATCTGGCTGCTGGAACTGACGTGGCGAGAGATTCACTGCGACCCGGATCGGGTTTTGGTTCTCCTCATTCCAGGCCCTGGCATCCTGGCAGGCAGTACGCAAGACCCATTCGCCGATCGGCACAATCAGACCGATATGCTCAGCCAGCGGTATAAACTGGTCAGGGTAAACCATGCCGAGTTCCGGATGCTGCCAGCGTAGCAACGCTTCAACACCAATCATTCGGCCGGATTCCGCATCATACTGGGGCTGGTAGTGAATGATGAATTCGTCCCGGTCGAGGGCTCGGCGCAGGCTGTTCTGCAGTTTCATCTGCTCGGAGGCACGGAAGTTCATTTCCGGTGCAAAGAAAAGATGGTTACTGCGCCCTCTCTCTTTGGCGCGGTGCAGTGCAACGTCGCTGTTCTTAATCAATGTCTGCACATCATCACCATCGAGAGGGTAGAGAGCAATACCGATACTCACGCTGATGAAGACCTCCTGATCATCGAGGAAGAAAGGTTGACTGACACTCTCATGGATCTTCTTCGCGATGATCGCCGCGTCTTCTTCGTAACGTATATTCCGCAGCAGCAGAGTGAAACTGTCGCCACCGAAACGAGCCGCAGTATCCTCCTCTCTGATAGTCTCCGTGATGCGCCGTGCAACAACCTTGAGCAGAGAATCGCCGAGGTCGTGGCCATAGACATTGTTGACTTTCTTGAAATGATCGATATCGATTGCAAAGACCGCCAAACGTTCATCATGCCGTCGGGCGTGGATGATTTCGGTATTCAATCGATCCTGAAACAGGACAAGGTTGGGTAGTTCGGTCAGACGGTCGTAGTGCGCCAGGTAATTAGCCTTCTTTTCTGCAGTGCGCAACTCGGTCACATCGATCATGGTCCCGACCAGTCCACTGTGGGTCTGCCCGTTGTTTTTAACAAAACCGGCCTTGTGCAACAGGACATTGCGCTGTTTACCGTCGGCTCGCATCACGAACGTCTCGACGATGAGGTTGCCGCCCTCATGAAGAAGTTTCCGATCTTCCTCGTCATAGATACCCAAGCTCCCTGCTAGCTCAGCGCCGTAGCTCGTCAGCCCACAGAAGTCAGCAAAAGCCCGGTTCCAACCTGAGAATGATCCTTCCTTATCTTTGAAAAAAATCGGGGTTGGGATGGCGTCCAGCGCAGCCCGGGAGAGCCAGAGCTCGTACTTGAGTTCGGCTTCCACTTGCTTGCGCAGTGCTTCGTTAGCCACGCGAGGAGCGAAGTTGTTAAGCAACTTCTGCGTAAGCTCACTGTCCTTGAAAGGCTTATAGGCCATCAAGGAAAATGTCCCGCATAGCTCATTGCAATCCTTATATAGCGGAACCGCCACACAGCTGCTCATCCGCAGATGGTTGAGAAGATAGTCTTCCGGGTAGTTATCCGCAGCGTTGTCATGACACAAAAACACCCCGTCCTCAATCATGCTGCGACAGAAGGTATCGGCTGTAAAGTACATCAGGGGGGTGTCGACTTCGGCCACTCCATCGCAAAAAATGGTCACCATGGTTTGATAGTCATTCTTGGCAAACAAGGCAACATGCATACAGACTGCATCGACTTTTTGACAGACGTAGTGCGACAGAGTTTTAAAGAACTCTTCCCCGGAAGTCATGGAGATTGCATTCATGATCTTGTTCAGTTCAGACATTACGAACTTCAGACCTTGCTGTTTGAAAAGACATAAGATTCAAATGGGTTATCGACACCTGATCATAGCAACCGGGAGATCAAAAGAACCTAGAATAATTGTTCTCAAAACCCTCCTTGTTTGACAATTTAAATTCATTCCTTCAATTCCGAATCACCTCAGTTCCAGGCCACCAAAGAACAAAGGGCCACCCGGATGTGGGTGACCCTTTATGATAGTAGTCATGTAAATCTGCAACAATTGCGCTATGGAGCTATCTAATCAACAGTCTCCTGACAGACAGTCAATCAATTCACGGCGACGTAACGCTCCAGAACTTTCATGCATTCATAGAGCCGTACTCCCTCCTCGGTGAGAAAATAGGCTTTATTCAGGTCTTGGTCGATCACATCCGCCTCCCTAAGATTTTTCAGATGGAAAACGATCTTGGTGTGATCATCAAAATTGAGTTCTCGTGTGATCTCCATCAGGCGCAAGTTCTTCCGTTTGAAGATCATGCGGATGATATTGCGCCGGATCTCATTGTTCAAAGAACTTATGGCATCTTCTAAACCGATTTTGGCTGCGCCTTCCTCGAATCGGGCCTCTTCGAGAACCCGTCCAATCGTGGCCAGTAGTTCCTCGATCTTGAACGGCTTGGTAATATAGTCGCTAGCTCCCTGCTGAATGGCGTTCACGGCATTCTGGACCGTAGCAAAGGCAGTGATCATGATAACCTTGGTCTGAGGCTTCTTACGTTTCAACGCCGTCAGGGTATCAATGCCATTCATTCCCGGCATGACCATGTCGAGCAGAACCAGAGCGAAATCTTCGCTGTCCAGAAGATTCAATGCCGCATGGCCGTTAGGAGCTTCGACCGTCGTGTAACCGGCATCCTGCAGGACGTCGGAAAGGTTGCATCTCAATTCTGTATCGTCATCGACAATCAGGATTCTGTTCATGTTATCCCCTTACTTAGCAGTCTGTCGGACTATCTGGGCTGAAGCGAAAACTTGCTGTTTGAGATCAGATTTTAGCTCATTTGAGAGTAATAGCTGTAGCTATTGGTCGAAAAGAAGCTGAAATATGGGCCAAACAAACTAATTTACAGCCAGTTCATTGAGAGCCCGACAGGCTGCTGAATATAGGCAGTTTGACAACAAACGTCGTCCCCTTGTTGCTCGAACCTGCAGCCTCGATCGTCCCATGATGCTGACGAACAACACCGTAGACAATAGACAATCCCAAGCCGGTGCCAACTCCAACGTCCTTGGTCGTGAAGAATGGATCGAACACTTTAGAAAGATGCTCCCGAGGGATTCCGCATCCGGTATCGTGGATCTTGATGACAACTTTTCCGCCCTCCTCAAAACTGGCAACAGAGAGAGTGCCACCATCCGGCATTGCATCAATCGCGTTGTTAAAGAGATTAATGAATACCCCTTCAAGTTTGAGCGGGTCACCCAGGATCTCCGAAACTGAGAGCATCTCCTTGTGTAAAGTGATTCTCTCAAGGTCGCTGGTGATCTGTGTAAACGCCTTATCGACTATTTCAGTGGGATCAACCTGTACCAGTTCGAGTTCCTTTTGATGCGAAAAGAGAAGCAATCCCTTGGCGATGTTGGAGGCTCTCTCGATATTACGTTCAATGGCCTCGACCCGCTGCAGAATCGGGGTATTGTTCTCCAGGAAACCAAGTTTCTTACGCAGCATCTGGATGTTGATCGAAGCGTTTGTTAGCGGGTTATTGACTTCATGGGCTATACCGGCAGCCATACGGCCAAGCGATTCGAGGTTGCGCACCTGCATCATCTCATCATCATGCTTAAGCCGCTCCAGTTCAGCAGCCACCCGACCGGCAAAGATCCGCAACATCGAAGTTACGGTCCCGGACGTCTCCACCGGAGAGCTTCCCATGACGACCAGAAGACCAATCGGTGCCCCGGATGAATCGTCCAGCCGTGAACCAATATAGCTTTCGATCCCCATCGACAAAAGCATACTGTCTTCGGGGAAGAGCTGCGCAACATTTTGTGGATAGAGGCACATCCCCTGATCAGTCACCTTGGCACAAGGGGTTCCGGCAAGGTCGTAGTTGAAATTTTCCTGGCTCTGGCCGTGGGAACTGATAGCAACGGTCTGGACCTTGCCCTCCTCCTGCTCGTCGAAGATGCCGATCATGGCATGATCCATATCGAGAACCTTAGACAGATACTGCACCAGAGAGGCAAAAAAAGCGATGCCGGTCGTGCCGGAGACTCCCTCCGCAATAGTGTGAAGAATAACCTCGGCTCGCTTGCGCTCTTTCATCTCCAGGGCTAGGTGTTCATAAGCTTCATCCAACGCCACAGTCCGGCTCTGGACCCGCTCTTCAAGTTCATTCTGGGCCTGCTGCAACGCAAAAGTGGTCTGCTTTTGTACTGTGATATCGGTGACGATTGCAAACGACTGGAAGAGCTCGCCTCCAGGGTCACGTTCAGCGATGGCAGAGAAAAGGACGTCGAGGCACTGCCCGTCACGCTTGACAATCTGGAGAGAGACCTCTTTACAGAGACCGGGGCAGGAGTACTTCGAGCAGTCATCTCCAGGGCACTGTAGTATTGAACCCTCGGCAAGAAACGTCGTAAACTGTTTGCCAATAACCTCCTGACGCGTGTAGCCAAGCCTTTCCAACCACTCGTCACTCACCGCGACCAAGCATCCATTACCGTCCACCACATGGATCATAACCGGCGTCTTGGTCTGAATCAAATCCAGCCAGTCCCGAGATTCCTCAGACTCTCGTTCGGTGCGTTCACGGGCAGTTCGTTCAGACCGATACTTCTGCCACAGAGCCAGAGCGACCAAAGCCAGCGCAACGAAACAGACTAACAGGATGGTTACTAAAGATTGCATACTGATGGTTTCTCTTAGGAAATGATAATGTCCCGAGGTTAGCTCAGCAAACACCTGTTGGCAACAACGAATCTCATGTGCTCTGGTTAGCAAATCTACACAAAAAAGTGAATGAACTCAGGCCCATCCCCCTTTCTGGCGATATTATTGATCATCAAACCACTAAGCAGACTTCATCAGCAAACCTGCGAGTTGCTCAACCTTCACCTTGAACTCGTCAAGCGTGCCGTCGTTCAACAGAACCCTGTCCCAATCGTTGTATTCATCCAGTGACGTCTCACTGGCGTGATTGTTTGCCCCGTCGAACCCGGGACGTTCAATCTTAACGATCAGGCCACCGTGCGCCATGATAGCATCCAGCTCGTTCATGAATCGCACATCGTCAATGAGAACATGAATATTTTCCAGATCGAACTGCTCTATCTTACGCCCCCAGGCCTTGGTCCAGTAATCGTGGTCCTGATCCCTTCGATACTCCGTTCCCCACCATTGCAGGATACGCCGTACCGTAACAGCTGTTTGACCGGGCTTGTCCTGAATCTCCTCATGTTCAGAGATAAAATGTGACCATTTTGGGCAGTGAACCAGAGCCTGCTGCTCATCCACATAAAAGACACGTACTTTATCATCCTGACAGCCGTAAACCAGCGGTACCGATTCGTCGGCACCAACCGCGCGTAAAAAAGCCTCCACTTCATCGCGCAAAACCATTGCCATCGGCACGATTCTGCACTCTTTATCAAGCAGCGGCGCCATATGGTTGGCCGCAGTCGTTTTTCCTGTTGCTGCCTTACCGGCAAAACCGAGAATCATAATTTATACTCCAAAACAATATAGTCCATATCTGCCTTGGGCGAGTGTACTCGAATCACTCATCCGTATCAATCTCAACGGGGCATGATTACAAGAAAATAATAGGCATCGGGTGCTTTGTGCAATAATTCGGGGCATTCTGATTAACAGCCGCATAGAAACAAAATCAAGAGGAAGGAGAATCCAGATGCCATACGTCAACATCAAGATCACCCGCGAACAAGAACCGATCACTCCGCAACAGAAAGCCGCACTTATAAAAGGCGTCACTGACCTGCTTGTCGATGTCATCGATCGTGGCCCAAAAACAACTGTGGTCGTCATCGAGGAAATAGATACCGACAACTACGGCGTTGGTGGCGAAACGATCACAGTACGGCGCAGCAAGGAGCAATAAGCTCTGTCATTTTCCTCTGGGAGGCTGCCGGACTATACGGGCCGAAGCGAAAATTCGGAAGTTTGAGACCAGATTTTGGCTCGTTTGAGAGTAATAGCCGTAGCTATAGGTCGAAAAGGAGCGGAAATATGAGCCGAACAGCCGGATCAGGGGTAGTCCGACAGCCTCCCAGGCAAGACGCTTACTTTTGGGCGGGACAGGTGAGTCCAACGAAACGGTCACAGGATGAGGTGACATGCTCGACCAGTCTTGCCTGCATCTGCGGAGAAAGACCCAGGTTGGGTAACTCCATTTCCAGTACAGAAGATTCTCCATTGCAGCCGAGATAACCGTTTATGTGTGCAGCTGCGGTAGATGCTGTAAGGCTTGAATCATCCGGATAGATTTTCTGGAACTCCTGAAGAATACCTGTAGCTCTGCGCAGCAGGTATTTCTGGTGATAGTCTTCCGCGGCAAAGAACTCCCCAGCTTGCTCTATCGCAGTGACGATCTCATCACGAGCATCTTTCACCACCCTTCTCCGCGAGGCTTCTGCTTCATTCCATTGCGCCTCGTTCAGATAAAAAATTGCATTGCGATATTGGCGGCTGTAGACATCATAGCCAGGGTCGTGGCTTTCCCAGACAACATCCAGCAATTGTACATAGCTGACCTTTTGTGGATCGAACTCAACCCGAATTGCTTCGCTATGGTCGCCGATTTTACGATAATTTGGAGTCTCGACTGTACCACCAGTATATCCGACAGTTGTACGTACAACGCCTGGGATACTCCCGAACCGGGAGTCAACACCCCAGAATCAGCCCAGGGCAAAAAGCGCAAACTCCGTCTCTTCAGGGACAGCTTGATCAATCGCCGGTGGCATCGGAACTGCTAATTGTGTCTGATCTTGCACAGATATCCCCTTTTCGAAGGCCACAGCAACACGACCGCTAGTCGACTTGAACCTCCATGAGAGCGGCGTCGGTCCGAGCGGAGCATCCGATATCGATGCCACGTACAGGCTGAAAAGACCAAGCACCAGCCCGCCCAGACACCCCAAGACAAGAATCAACTTAAGTCGCCAGGAGAAAAAATTATGCTGATTTCTCTTCATATTGATAATTTTAGCAGCTTCTACTACCAGAAGGCCACTCAGCCAACAGGTATCAATTTATCAGGCCTCCAGGCTATACTTGATAGAAATTGTCATCTTTTTGACCCTAGTCATGTTTCTCTGGCAATAAAAGTCGTAACCTCGAATCAACAATCGAGGAAAAAGGAGTCAAGCAGAATGAATATCCCACAAGGAATTGGCGAACAAGCCATCAATAAAGTTATCGAAGAGCATCCCATAATCGGCGAGATTCTGGAGAAATACGACATTGGTTGCACCACCTGCGGTGTCGGTATCTGCCTGGTGAAGGATGTAGTTTCAATCCACGCTCTCGGCGACGAAGTAGAAGCTCAGATCGAGCAGGAAATTTCTGACTACCTGAACACACAAAAGATAACCGAAGGAGAAACAGCATGAGTAAACTTGCTTGCGGCTGCCCCAGCGCTAACGTCCGCACAATTGAAAAGAAGGACACTGAAGAGACCACCTCAACCGAAAGCCGGCCCTCCGAACTCCGCCAGTGGCCAACCCAGTTGCACCTGGTGCCACCCAGCGCTCCTTTCCTACAAGATGCGCACCTGCTTATCGCTGCTGACTGTGTACCTTTTGCCTATGCGGACTTTCACCGTGATTATATCAAAGGACGCGTGTTGGTAAATGCTTGCCCGAAACTCGACGACACCAGTCCTTACCTCGAGAAACTGACGGCTATGATCAGCCAGAACAACATTCTGTCAATCACAGTACCGATCATGGAAGTCCCCTGCTGTCGTGGTTTGGGAATGATGGTCCAGGAAGCGGTGAATCAATCTGGCAAGGACGTCCCGGTCGAGATTGTCGTCATCGGTATTGATGGCAAAAGGAAGAGCTGAAATGAAGGCCAACGTAACACAGGTGATGGTTGATGAACATGCACTGATCCTGCGCATGATTGCTGTGGTGGAGCACAACACTGCTCTGCTCGAAAAGGGCAAGTTCCGCAACTGGCAGTTCTACCTTGATGCGGTTGATTTCATCCGCAACTTCGCCGACCGCTTTCACCATGCCAAGGAAGAAGAAGTTCTCTTCCTGGAGTTGGTCAAGAACGGCATGCCGGAGAAACAATCGCCGATCGAAGCAATGCAGATGGAACACGACCAGGGTCGTGCCCACGTTAGCGCTATGGAAGAGGCTGCACAGAAAGCACTCGACGGAGAAACTGGCCAGTCGGCCATCATTGCCGAACATGCCAAGGGCTACGCAGCATTGCTGCGTGGTCACATTGAAAAAGAAAACGACATCCTCTACCCACTTGCAGAGCGAATTTTGCCGGAGGGTGTGCGCGGCGACATGCTGACAGCATATGAAACAGCCGAGTCACGCACTCCCGGACTCAGAGAGAAATATCAGAAACTTGTTGAGGAATACGAGCAGCAGATCAAATAACAAAATACTTACAAAAAGGATCTTAAACAATGGGATGTTGTTCAGATGATGGTGGTAACGCAGGACCCTTTTCTGAAGGCAATGCGCTGGTTGAATTTGTCGCCCAGGCACATGGCGGTGGTCTTCGTAATCAATCGATCCCCGGTGGTGGGCTGGATGCGGTTTGCCAGGGGTGTGGAGCAGGATTTACTTTGACCACTTTCGTTGGCAAGTGCCCGACATGTGGCGGTGTTCATGCTGTCTCACCGCCGCGTTGTGGGGATGCGGCTAATATTCAATTTGCGGGCAAAGGTTATCAACTTCCGGAGGGGTGAGTATTTATTGGGGACTGCCATTTGATATGAGTTCCCAATAGGCGTCCTTACACATATTCTCGATATCCATAAGTGCATCAAATGCATCCACAAAATTCACTTTGCCAACAGTAAATACACCGTGCCCAAAAACGATAACTCCTCTTCTATCTTTCATCGCAGGCGGAAGCGTCCGGCACAAACCCCTGGGGCCTGTCCCCACTTCCCCAGGGACAATAGGAATATCTCCAATAAATCGTTGCTCGACACACTTCACATGACATTTACCGCGATGTTCACACTCCAGCTTGTCACATATCATCGACATGATCACACTGAATTTCGGGTGTCCATGCAAGATCGAGTGGACCGGGTTGCCAAGATAAATATCGCGGTGTGCGACAAGTTCACTTGAAGCGGTTATCCCGGTACTGGTGCTACCGTCAATCGGACAAGCATCGATACATCCATCCAACTCATCCAGAGAACTGCCAGTCTGACTGATGTAAATCGTATCCTGGGACCGAAAAGAAATATTTCCGAAGAAAGAGTCCACCATGCGGGCGTCCACCGTAGCCTGCCCCGCCTGTTTCATGGCATTGACAATCTTTTCTTCGGAAGCAAGAACCTCCGCAATGATATGCGGGATTTTTTGCTCGGGCAAGAATTGACGATAGGCATCCCACACGACCGGAAACAGAGCCTCCATTTCAGGATCGGTCTCACCTTTAATTTTCAGATAGGCATAATCGACAAAAAATTTTACAAATGCAGAGAAAACAATTGAGCTGAAGGCCACAAACCCCTGTTCCGGGCTCACGGTACCGAAGGTCATAATCCCCTTGCCGGCCACAACCACCCCTTTTCGTCTTTTCAAAATGGGGATAATGATCTCGGGATCCAATTTCGCACAGACGGGGATACTGTGTAGAAAGGTTCTTGTTTCCGTGTCTTCGGGAACAAACTCACCTTCACAACGATTGGCATGAAAGTCCAATATCCGCATAAAGGGTTCGGCCGGTTTTGCAAACAACAGGCTGTTAATATTCAGCCCATTAACGACCTTTTCCAGCACTGCAGTTTCCGGGGCCTCCCGGTTCCAGATAAGGGTATCATTGAACCCGCCCACAATAGGCGTCTCCGGATCACACAAACCATGGCGAACCAGTTTTTCTGCATATTTTGTTACTAGACGTTGCATGTCAGCCCCAACGCCTCACATTTTTCCTGAGTGGGTTGCCCGTTTTCATCCAACCCTCTGATCTTGTAATATCTGGCCCGCTCCTGCAAAAAATCATCACGATTGAGCGCAGGCACATCAAAATCAGCATTCCCGGATCCTGACTCCTCGAAAAAACGT
>JAUWTX010000190.1 GCA_030614505.1 Desulfuromonadales bacterium | reverse complement strand
CTCAAAATTCCAGCTGGCCTGCAGCAGGAATGAGCGAAGATACATACGCAAGAATGTCAGCCAGGAAAGGCGTGCCTCTTTCATAGTGTCATCTCAACCATAGGACCAGCAGAGTCCCGGTAAACGCCGCACAGAACAGGGAGATGTTGCGATTAACGTTAGTCGTCCCGAGCAACACCGCCGCGCCCACCATAATCAGACTGTATTGCAGGCTCAAGCCGGTTTCTCGTACAGCCCCAATCAATACAGGGGCCACAGAATAAAGGACAAAGCTGCCAACCAGAACAATAACGAGCGCCGTCGCCAGACTCGCCAGGGCAAAGCTGGCCAGGCCGAAAAGATGTATACGTTCCATGCCGCTTATGTTGCCTGCCATGAGAGCACTGTGACCTGAGACAGCAAGGCGGTCATTAACATGACGTGCCAGACGGTCAAAAAACTGGCCAAACTTGCCTAAGGGTATGGCAATCAAAACGGACATAATCACCAACGGCATCCCACCTAAATCAAGGAAGTGCCCCATAGTTAAAGCCAGCACAGTTGCACCCACGGCTACCTGAGTATCATCAGGAGGGATCGCTGCTCCCACAGGCAACCGGCTTAGCCAGAGCAATTCAAGCAGCATGCCGATCTCCATACCAACCAGAGGGTTGCCGAGAGCCCAACCTGTCAAAGTCCCGGCAACCAGCGGGCGAGATATCATGACCTGAACCAGGGCGACCCGATCCAGTCCAGTCAACATGGCCACCAATCCAGCCAGGAGATACTCACTAACGACCATTTAGCGCCCTCCGGAGCGAATCAGTTTGCGCCAGTTCCGTTCCCTGTCTGCAGGGACACATTGCGACATGATAGAGACGCCCTGGCCTTCGACTTGCTGCAACCTTTCAATATCCTGCTGATCAAGAGCAATCGTGCAAGTATAACGATTCTTTCCCTCGCTCGAATGCATGTTACCAAGATTGAGCTTCGCATAAGAAACTCCAAGTTGGCGGACTTTCAAGGCATCCTTGGAATTGGCAAAAAGTAACAGGACACGCTTTTCGAGCAAGTCGGCAGAGTTGAGAATACAGGCCGTTTCTTCCAGAGTGCTGATAATCAGCTTGATTGAACTCGGCACGGCAGCCTGCATAACCATGCACTGGAATGACGTACCCGCAACCTCATCGTTGGCAACGACAATACAATCAGCATCGACATGGGGGACCCAGGCTTCCAGAATCTGGCCATGCACCAGACGGCTATCAATGCGCGCCAGGACTATACTCATTACAAACGTCTCCTACGTGATTGCCGGGCCCCCAACAGCCAGTCAAACTCTCTCTGCCTGAGCAGCTAGCGCTGCAAATATTCACTGGCCAGTGCGATACTCTGTTGACCATATGACTTGAGGATTCCTGCCAACTCGTCCAGGCCAAGGCTCTCCTGGCTGTTGAAAAACTTAAGTAGCATGGGTAGATTGACACCGGTCAGGACTTCCACGATTTGAGGCTCAAGAAAAGTCATACTGACATTGGCGGGAGTTCCACCGAACATGTCTGTTACAATAATGACACCATTATCATCTGTTCCGACTTCGACAACAGCAGCAGCAATGGCATCTCGGATATTTTCCATCGAGCTCTCATGCGTAATACTGACAGCCTTGGCATTTCTAACAGGACCGATAATCATCTGCGCCGAGCCAAGAAGCTCCACACCGAGATTACCATGAGTTGTAACGACCAGACCTATCACGATGCTAATCCTTCCAGGAACTTTCTCATCTAGAAGCTTCATTGTCTTCATCCGGAGTATCCGGATGAGCACAATCTATGTCTCTGTGATTCACCTGTACAACACAACCAGTCCCGAGCAGGTACGGTCCCAGGTCCTCTGCCACGGCTACACTTCGATGCCGTCCACCGGTACAACCAATGCCGATAGTCAGACTTGTCTTCCCCTCTTGACGATAACGCGGCAGAAGAAAGAAAAGCAAATCCTTCAGCTTGACGAGAAAGCTCTGGTAGTCAGGCTGGCTCAGGACAAAACTGCTGACCTCCGAGTTCAACCCGGTCTTGGGTCGCAGCTCTTCAACAAAATGCGGATTGTCTAGAAATCGCACATCGAAGACCAGATCTGCGCCCAAAGGCAAACCGTTCCGAAAACCAAAAGACTGCACCTGCAACTGCAACTGCCCTTCATGATCTTCCGATCCCAGAACAGACGCCAGGACTCTCTGGCGAAGCTGATGAACGGTCAACCCGGAAGAATCCAGAATGATCGTCGCCATACTGCGCAGTTCCGACATGATTTCCCGCTCTTGATCAATAGCGGCAAGGATCCCCTCTTTTTGCACCAGGGGATGACGGCGACGTGTCTCTGAGAAGCGCTTTACCAGGTCAAGGTCTGAAGCTTCAAAGAACAAGACATCGACCTCATGCCCTTCCGCCCTGATACGCCGCAACACTTCGTGGCAATCACCTAAGAAGTCAGAACTTCTGGCATCAACAACCGTAGCCACTTTTTCGTAGCCTTGATCAGTTAAAGAGAGAAAATCAGGGAGCATGACCAGAGGAAGGTTATCGATGACAAAATAACCGGCATCTTCAAGGGCACGTGCACCGGTGCTCTTGCCGGATCCCGACAATCCGGTAATAACAACCAATTGCCGTTTCATTCCAGGTTGTCCCCAATGATTGAATGAGCATGGATACGGGCTGTTTCAGCCATTCGCTGCTCCAGGCGCTCCTCAAATTCAACCGCACTGTGATAACCCATTTCCTTGAGCAACTGATGACGGGCAGCAACTTCGACAATGGTCGTAATATTTCTGCCCTGACGAACAGGAATCGTCTGCAGAGGAACTTTTACTCCAAGCAGTTCATAACTGTTCTCTTCAAGCCCAAGGCGGTCATATGCATGGTCATCCTGCCATTCCACAAGTTCGATAACCAGATCGATTTTCTTGCGCTCACGAATAGCGGCAACACCAAACAGGTGCTTGATATTGATAATGCCCAGACCACGAATCTCCATGTGGTAATGCAACAGGTCATTACCTTCACCAAAGAGAACCGCCGGCAGCTTTAATCGAACTTTAATGATATCGTCAGCCACCAGTCGATGCCCACGAAGGACCAGATCAAGGGCACATTCACTCTTACCTATACCACTCTTGCCAAGCAGGAGGACACCAACACCAAGCACGTCAACAAGCACCCCATGCACGTTGGTCTGGGCAAGCAGGCGCTCTTCCAGATACTGGGTCAAAAGTGAGATAAAGGTAGAACTCTGATGATGACTACGCAACAGAGGAATATCGTGACCTTCCACTTCACGCAGAAGGTCATCAGGAGGATCCAGGTTTTTAGTAATTATAAAACAGCAGATATCAAAGGCACAAAGTTCGGCGACATGAGCTTCAGCCTTACCTGGATTTTGTTGATATAGGTCAGAGAGGTAACTGAGTTCCGTGGCACCAAGGATTTGGATGCGATCAGGATGAAGATTCTTGGTATAACCGGCGAGAGCCAGGCCGGGCTTCTGAATTCTTGGGACCTGCACAAAACGGCTCAGGCCACGCTTGCCTGCCAAAAGCTCCAGGTCAAGCCCGGCCTCCGTTTCGGACAGCAATTCTGAGATACTCAAACGGGGCATTGATTCAGTCTTTTACAGTTGCTCTTCCTCTTCAGAAATAATGCGGTGGATTTCTGCACTGTCGGCCGCTGACTGAAGACGTTCACGCACTGCGGTACTTTTCAGTAATTTGGAAATACGGGCGAGGGTTTTCAAATGCACACCGACAGATTCCTCCGGGGCAACCAGGAGGAAAAAAAGATGCGCCGGTTTGCTGTCCATAGAGTCAAAATCAACACCATGGTGACTCAGGCCAAAGGAAATCAGAAGCCGATCAATATCCTTCAATTTGCCATGAGGAATTGCAACTCCATCGCCAATTCCAGTGGAGCCAAGACGTTCCCGTTCCATGAGGACTTTCAAAACATCATCACGGACCAGACTCGAATCAGCTTTCAAGAGAGCATCTGTCAGCTCGGCAAGAACTTCTTTTTTCCCCGTACCGTTCAAATCTGCGACAATCGCCGCAGGATCCAGCAACTCCGAAATTTTCATCTTACAATCAACCTGACTATTGTTAAAATATTAGAAAACAACGACAGGCGGCAACATTGCCATCTGTCGTAAAAGGCCCCCCTAGGACTGAGGAACAATCAAACCGTAATTGCCATCCTTACGACGGTAAACCACATTAATCCCTTCGGATGATGCGTCTGTGAAAACCAGGAATTCCTTTTCCAGCAGGTCCATCTGCATGACTGCCTCGTCCACTGACATAGGCTTTACTTGAAAGCTGGCAGATTTGATAATACTTGGCTCTTCATGCCCTGCATCAATACTTTCAGCAGTGAAAATCGTTTTCTCTACCCGCCGTTCCCGCCCGCTCAGAGGCTTGTGCTTTTTGATCTTGTCTTTGTAGCGCTTCAATTGTCGGTCGAGTTTATCCAACATGCCGTCAATCGCAGCATACATATCCCCTGTCTCTTCTGATGCTTTGATAGTTATCCCTTTAGCAATCAGGGTAACTTCTGCTTTATGACGGATCTTCTTCGCTACAGAGAGAACCACCTGGGCCTCAACGGGTTCATCAATATATTTTTTGACCTTGGGAATTTTCTCTTCAACATAGTTACGTACCGGCTCACTGGTTTCCATATGTCGAAAGGTCACATTAATCCGCATAATTTCATGCCTCCGTGGGTAAATGTTTATGAAAAAAATAGTGTCTGTTCAGCATATCCCGTTTGCTGAACAGTTCAAACATTCATGCTGCTACAATTATACCTGCTGATTTCCATAAAACCATCATGAATCCGTGGGATCGTGACACGATCAAAACAAACG
>JAUWTX010000106.1 GCA_030614505.1 Desulfuromonadales bacterium | reverse complement strand
GGTCGGTAATCAGCACCGGATTCTTGCCGCAGTTCGTGATATCTCTGAGCGCAAGGCCGCTGAAGAGAACCTCCTGGAAGCCAATGAACGCTTGCTTCTGCTGATTGATCGCATGCCGTTAGCGTGTATCCTCTGGGCTCCGGATTTTACAGTAAATATGTGGAATCCAGCGGCTGAATCCATCTTTGGATTCACGGCGGCGGAGATGGTCGGACACTTTCCTTATGGGAAGATTGTGCCGGAAGAGGTGCAACCGGAGGTCGAGCAGATCTGGGCCAGATTATTGGCAGGAGACAAATCTGCCCACAGCCTGAATGACAATATAACCAAGCACGGCAGAATAATCACGTGTGAATGGTACAATACTCCGTTGCGTGATGCTTCTAGCAACGTCATCGGTGTCATCTCCATGGTCCAGGATATTTCTGATCGTAAAGCTGCAGAAGATGAGCTGGAGAATTACCGAATTCACTTGGAGGAACTTGTCAGAGAGCGTACTGCACAGTTGGAAGCTGCACAGGAAGAACTCGTTCAGCAGGAAAGACTTGCAGTCCTCGGGCAGTTAACAGCTACGGTCAGTCATGAAATCCGCAACCCGCTCGGTACGGTTGCAAATGCGTTGTACCTTCTCAAGGATTCGTTGAGTGGCAATGAACATGCGCACCTTGCACGGCCTTTACTACTGGCAGAGCGCAATGTTGAGCGTTGTGACAATATCATAAGTGACCTCCTCGATTTTTCTCGCCAGCGCAAGATTATAAGAGAGCCGCTCGATATAGATGCATGGCTTGCTGAGCTCCTCAATGAACTTTCTTTCCCGGAAGAAGTACAATGCAATTGGGCTTTTACTTCACAAGCGACAGTTCAGGCCGATTCAGAGCGCTTGCGCAGAGTTGTGGTTAATGTGGTTACCAACGCCCTGCAGGCTCTGGAGGAGACTTCCAACCCAGATAAAACATTGGAGATCCGGACCAGAGTAAATGGAGATCGGTGTGAGATCCAGGTGCGTGATAGTGGCACAGGCATGAGCAAAGAAGTCCTGACACGAATTTTTGAACCGATGTTCAGTACCAAGAATTTTGGTGTCGGCCTCGGTGTGCCAATAATCAGGAACATCCTGAAGGGCCATGGCGGTGGAGTGGAATACCAGAGTGAGGTTGGCAAGGGGACGACCGTAGTGATGTGGCTGCCCTTAACCTGAATCAGACTTAACTTAACGACACATTTCAATTAGGGTCCATCTATAGCGACCAGTTGGCACGTTCGTTGTAACCCAAAGCTGATAGAATTCCTATTTAACGACTGATCTGCGTTTTTCCAGTAAAATGTGGCTACTCCTTGAGATTAAGGGGGGGGGTGGGACGGCACAGTTTTGTGCCAATTCCGCGCATTGTTTTCAGGATAAGTTCTGCTCGTGGATAGTTCTCTCTATGTTTGATATGGTATTTATATCTTTTCCATGTCTTGAGAGTCTGTCTTTTGCCGGAGTTTTTACATGTCTAAACCGATTCGTGTTCTGATCGTTGATGATTCTGCTGTTGTCCGTCAGGCGCTCACTGAAATACTTTCCTCTGATCCTGCTATTGAGGTGATGGCAACAGCGCCCGACCCACTGATCGCCGCTGACAAGATCAGCAAACAGCGTCCTGATGTCATTACTCTCGATGTCGAGATGCCACGTATGGATGGGTTGTCGTTTCTCAAACAGATCATGGCTCAGGACCCGATCCCGGTTGTTATGTGCTCGAGTCTGACGGAAAAGGGCGCTGAGGTGACGATGAAAGCCCTTCAGTACGGGGCCGTTGAGATCATCAATAAGCCCAGAATGGGGGCCAAGAAATTCCTCGAGGAAAGTCAGGTTTTGATTTGTGATGCTGTCAAGGCAGCGTCCAGAGCAAGAGTGCGCCGCCTCTCCAGTCTGGTCAACGAGCCTGCACCGAAATTGACAGCTGATGTCATGCTCAGCCAGTCAAAATTGACAGAGAATTTTCAAACTACGGAAAAAATCATTGCCGTGGGAGCTTCAACGGGTGGAACAGAGGCCCTGCGAATTTTTCTTCAGAGTCTGCCCTATGATGCACCCGGAGTCGTGATCGTTCAACACATGCCACAGCATTTTACTGCCGCGTTTGCTAAGCGTCTGAATGGAATTTGCCGGATCACTGTTAAAGAAGCTGCTGATGGTGACACGGTTATACCTGGCAGAGCCCTGATTGCACCGGGCAATATGCATATGATGTTGAAACGCAGCGGCACCCGCTATTATGTGCAGGTCAAGGACGGTCCTCTGGTTTGCCGTCATAGGCCCTCGGTGGACGTGCTGTTTCGCTCCGCTGCTCGTTATGCCGGGATGAATGCTACAGGTGTCATCATGACTGGTATGGGTGACGATGGCGCTCGCGGCATGCTGGAGATGAAAAATGCCGGGGCTATCAACCTGGCACAGGATGAAGAGAGCTGTGTGGTGTTTGGTTTGCCTCACGAAGCAATCAAGCGGGGCTGTGTTGCTAAAGTATTGCCTCTGGAGAGCCTGGCTGAGGAAACAATACGGATCTATCGTGTGCGAACATGATTCGTCAACTTAAATTTTGGGAACATGATGATGAAAAAACTAACTGATGAGGAATTGATCGAAGAGATTCGCCAGCGTTTCGAATTCAATCAAAATGCTCTTAACGATATGCGGGCCATGACACGCAAGCTTGAAGTAATGAATGAGAAACTTCAGGAATCAGAAGCCCTGAAGAGCCAGTTTCTCTCCAATGTCCGTAACGAGATCATCAATCCTCTTTCTGCGATTATGGGTTTGTCCGGCCAGTTTTTCGACCGGCCATGTGACACTGATTCCTGTCAGAAGACAATTCGTATGATATATGCTGAGGCTTTTAACCTCGATTATCAATTGCAGAATGTTTTTATGGCTGCTGAACTTGAGGCGGGGGAAGCAAAACCGGCTTATGCCATGGTTGAAATTGGCAATGTCCTGGACAGTTGTATCGACAAGCTGGCCTATCGCATTGCTGATAAAGAGATTGAAATCGTGAAAATGATTCCTGATGATCTGATCTTCCCCACAGATGCTCAGAAATTCGAAATCATTCTGATTAACCTGTTGGGCAACGCCGTTGAGTTTAATCATAACGGTGGAACAATCAATGTAAATATTGAGGAGGGAAAGTCCGGTTTGACCGTAACCGTCAGCGACAACGGCCCGGGTATTGACGCCGTTGACCAGGAAATTATCTTTGACCGGTTTAAACAGCTTGATGCGGGGACCACCAAGGGACATCGTGGTCATGGTCTGGGTCTGAGTATCTGTTGGTCTCTCGCTGAGTTGCTTGATGGCACTCTCGATCTGGATAGCCAACCGGAAGCAGGTAGTCGTTTTGTATTGGCTTTGCCACGGCCGGATGTGGATGTGGTTGTGTATGCCAGTGACAGCAACTTTTTCCTGTTCGATGAAGATGACGGTGAGTTTGAGACGTTCTGACTAATTATGATTGAGACAAACCCGATTATGGATGAAACAAACCCAATTATAATTGAGACAGACAGAGGGGCAGGTTCTGATCTCCTGCGGCGCCATTATCTTTACCCTGGCACCCTTTTCGTGCATCGGCATCCGCACCGGATTACTACGGTTCTTGGATCGTGTGTGTCTGTATGCTTGTGGAATCAGACTGCCCAGTTGGGAGGTATTAACCATTACCTGCTACCTCTCTGGAATGGTGAGGGTTTGCCAACACCCAAATATGGCAATGTCGCCATTGTCAAACTGATCGAAAAAGTAAAGGCTCTTTCCAACCCTGGAGATAAGCTGATTGCCAAGATTTTTGGCGGGGCCTCCATGTGGGAAAAAACAGAGGGCTTGTTGGCAATCGGGCAGCGCAATATTGAATTTGCGATTGAAACGCTGGAGAATCATAAAATCCCAATTGTCAGTAGTGATCTTGGTGGCCACCAGGGACGGAAAGTAATTTTCAACAGTGGTGATGGTACCGTCCTGATGCGTCGGCAGAGAAGCTTGAGGCCCGCTGTGCCCACTAAATAATCTGAAATCTACAAGCACTCAGTTGCTTTAATCTAAGATCTCTTGCTGTTTTTAAACCGTTCCAACAATATATAAGAATATGCAAACGTCATTTGTTAAAAGAAATATGATCCTGTTCGCAATCGGCTGGACCATTATGGTTACAGCAGCGATGTCTGTCTACCTCTGGCTGGATCATCAGTATACGATCGATCGAGAGAAAGTACGTGCTCAGACCTTGCTCGAGCGTGATCTGCTCTACCGCAGCTGGGGTGTGAGTAAGGGTGGTATCTACATCAAGGTCAGCGATAAACACCAACCTAATCCGCACCTGGCTTTTCTGCCTAACCGGGATGTCTTCCTGCCTGATGGCACCATGCTGACCCTGACAACGCCATCAAATATCACTCAGCAGGCCTTTGAAATCAGCAACCAGGCAGGGGAGACCCTGAGTAAAATTACGGCTCTCAAGGTTTTCAATCCTTCCAATGTTCCCGATATGTGGGAACGCAATGCGATCAAGCAGTTCAAACAAGGTGTCAAGGAAGTCTTCGGAGTCGACAAGCTTCATGGTAAGTCGTATATCCGCACCATGCGCCCCTTTGTCGCGGGCAAAAAGTGCATCAAGTGCCATTCCGCCCAGGGATATAATGTCGGCCAGATTCGTGGTGGTCTGAGTATTTCTATCCCGCTGGATCCAGTTCTGGCTGAGAGCCGGCAGACAACCTACATGGTCACCGCCATGTTCTTCGGGTTGTGGTGTATGGGCATGGTTGGAATCAGTCTTCAGTGTCGTAAGCTCAAACGACAGACCGAATTGGCCGTGGAGCATGAGCGGCAGCGTGACCATGCCGAAACGAGTCTGTATTACATGACCAACTATGATGCTCGGACCAACCTGCCCAATCGGGTCCTGTTTGAGGAACGGACGCAATCAATTATTTCACAGGACTCCAATCTCCCACAGGACTCCAACCAGGGGAACTGGCTGACGGTTGTAATGCTCGAAATGAAAAATTTTCGACAATTGCAGGAAATGTCAGCAGAAAGTGTAAGTGACACCTATCTTAAAATCTGTGCGGAACGTATTGCCAGTCATATACACTCGGATGATGTTATCGCCAGAATCGATGAAAATCGCCTTATCTTTACCCTCGGTCATCACGAGGAGCAATTCGGTATCTGTCATGTTTTCAAAGATATCCTGGAAGGTTTGAGCGAACCAGTTCAGTTACCTGCGGGTGAGATTTTCCCGGTTGCCTTCCTGGGTGCTGCTTTCTACCCAAATGACGCCAATGATATTAGCTCGCTGGTCAAGATGTCAGGTGCCGCTCTGGATAGAAGCCTGGAAAAAGGTGAGGGTGGTTTTGAAATGTACTCTGAAATGATGCAGTCTGAGGCTGTTGATCGGATTTCGATGGAAAACAGCCTGAGGAAAGCTCTGCAGGATGATCTGTTTGTCCTGCATTACCAGCCTCAGGTTGACGCCGTTACCGGCGAGGTGACTGGCGCTGAGGCCTTACTGCGTATGCAGGATGAAAAAGGCCAACTGGTGCCCCCCGACGAATTTATTCCAGTTGCTGAAGAAAGTGGCCTGATCATACCGATCGGTGAGTGGGTTCTTCGTACGGCTTGCATACAGGCAGTTAGACTGCAGAAACAAACCGGGATCAAACTCCAAATGGGCGTTAATGTGTCCGCAAGGCAGTTCAGCGACCCGGCATTGACGGAACTGGTGCAAAGTATTCTCACCCAAACTGGTTTGGCGCCGGAATGCCTTGAAATCGAAATCACGGAAAGCACCTTTATCGGAGACATCGACAAAACAATTGAAACGCTCACCGATCTCAAAATTCTCGGAGTGAACATTGCGCTCGACGATTTCGGTACAGGTTATTCTTCGTTGAGTTATCTGAATAGGTTCCCGATCGACCGTTTGAAAATCGATCGTTCTTTTGTTGCTGATATTGCTGAAAATGAGGATGACAGACTGTTGGTTGGTCTGATTGTGGAGATGGGCCGTAAACTAGGCTTGAACGTTATTGCTGAGGGTGTAGAGGATGATATTCAGAAACATCTGCTGATTGGTATGGGCTGTCATGCTATGCAGGGATTTTTCTTCGGTCGTCCTCTGTCTTTTGAGGATTTCTGCACCCTGTTCGAAGGATTACATAGCCACTGATACCTATCACAAAATAACTTAGTTCCTGTTGCTGCCGGAGCCATAGTCATGCTGCATTTGCATAGCTATGGTTCCGGTCTTTTGTTTTTAAAAGTTTTTTGGGAATTGCCCGGTGATTTTTGGCTGGCAGGTTGAATTTGCTGTTGTTCGTTTTCCCGGATCGATATCCCTTCTTCGATGATGACCTTGTTGTCGCTGGTTCTTCGGGAAATAACTGGCAGCTTGCAGCATACAGAAAAGCAAACAACATAATGATCTCAAACATGTTTTCCTCCTTGTTGATTGTATTGAGAGTAAACTCCAGGCTTGTGTCAAAATATGTCACACGCCTGGGGTTGTCATATGTCGTGTTTTAATTGTCAAAATAAGAGGTAAGAAGTGGGCGCCTGTGTGAAGAAAAATGACGTTAAATTAAGCTGGTTTGTGCGTTGACGGAGGGTGTGAAATCGTATACAGTATGCAGGTTTCAGCCCGACTTTTAGCCATGATTTGTGAGAATACGCTGACTATAAGTGGTGACCTTTTTGTTCACCAACAACTTAAAGATGGAGGAGAGAGATGATTGAAGCTTATCTGATGCATGAAAAAGAGCGTAATGCTCAAGGGATTCCGGCGCTACCGCTCAGTCCTGAACAGACCGCTGACCTTTGTGAACTGCTACAGAGTCCTCCGGCCGGTAAGGAAGAGTTCCTAATGAACCTACTCACCGAGCGGGTGTCACCCGGTGTCGATCCGGCTGCAGAGGTCAAGGCAGCATTTCTGGCCGACGTCCTGAGTGGAGCCAAGAGCTCACCGCTGATAGACAAAGTCAAGGCTGTGCAGATTCTCGGCACCATGATCGGTGGTTACAATGTTCAGCCGTTGATCGCTGCACTAAGTGATGCTTCCCTGGCTGACGAAGCCGCCGCGGCCTTGTCCGGT
>JAUWTX010000094.1 GCA_030614505.1 Desulfuromonadales bacterium | reverse complement strand
TAACTTTTATTGTTGACATGATATTCTTTTAATGTTAAAATTTTAATCAAGTTAAGGGAACTAATCACAACCCAAATCGACAGGAGGTCGTCATGAAAACTCAAACTAACTTTATGGATACCGTAAAAAGCAGCTACCTGGTTCTGATCATTGCCGCCCTCGGCGTATTTGCTTTCATCTCCGCCGTACTGATTGCCTGGCCGGCACTCGCCTACATCGGTTCGAAACTTTTTAACTAGGCCCGAATTTTTAAACCAGGATTGAAACTTAAACAATCAACCCTTTCGCCGAGCGAGAGAAGCAATAGGAGCAACGCCATGAAAACCGCAGCCAATATCGTAAAAGCCAGTTACACCATCACCATCATGAGCGTACTCGGCGTCTTCGCCTTTGTCTCTGCAACTCTGATCGCCTGGCCGGCACTGTCCTACCTCGGCGCCAAGATGTTCAACTAAAATGGCGCCGCAAAAAGTTCGCCCTACGGCGTTGCAGCGTTTCAGGACGAAATTTTTGCTTAGCCATTTCTTGTCGGGTTAGATTCAACTATGACCCTGAAAACAAGAGAATAAAAAAGGCCGCCCCCATTCGGGAGCGGCCTTTAATTTTGGTCAACCTTCTGTTCGAGGAGAGTCAACCACTCATACCGAACATGGCCTTGTAATCTTCCTCAACCAGCTCAAGGTGGTTGTGAGTCGAAGTAGCATTCGCCAGATAGACTCGTGCGATATCGGGGTCGTCGATCTTGGCCGCCATCTCGCGCAGGTCTTTCTCCAGTGCATCTTCCTGTTCGATAGCGAGCTCCAGTGCTTTTCGCTCGTCGAAATCCGATACCAGAAGGCTCTGGAGGTTCTTCCACCAGCCTGATTCGGTGTTCGGGGGAGCATTCATAAATTCCTGAAAAGAAGGGATATCATCTCCGGGGTAGATTCTGTAAAAGGATTCAGCGTGTTGATATTCTTCTCGAGCAAGTATTTCAAATGTTTGCCGGGCTTTATCCTCAGCCATACGCTCAGCACCGTACTTGTAGTAATCCATGGCATCTTTTTCGATCTGGATGGAGTTCTTGAGCGCTTTTTGCACGTCAATGAGTCCCATAATTAAGCCTCCTCTTATACACTTTTCTATTCAATATTAAACCGCGCACATTCATAACACATTTTAAGGAACAGGTCTTGCTTTTTCTTCCATTGAGAAGAGGTTCTTAGACGGTATGTAGAAGCATTGCGCCCCTGTTTCTCTGAATCTTATCATTATAATGTTGCTATTTTCCTTGAGACTCAGGTTGTGTCTTAGTGGTCATTTCGACACTATATACCGCGAAATGGCGGTGTTGTAAACTTGAGCTAAGATGTTAACCTAGATTTACCTTCATGTGTGAGGTTTTAGAATATGCTTAAACTCGTTGGTTTGACGGCTGCAGCGATCTTTACGGCGGAAGCTCTGGTGATGTTATTCCTGGAGTCTATGGGGGATACCCTGTCTGTGCCGATGCGGATCTTTCTGGATTCCTTTCTGCTGATAATCATTGTTTGTCCGACCCTCTATTTTTTGGTTTTCAAGGAAATGGCGGAGCAAATACGGTTGCGTCATCAGGCAGAGCAGGCACAAAGTGACTGTAACCTGAGATTGGAACTCATGGTCGAGGAGCGAACCGAGCAACTGCAAAGGGCTAACGAGGAACTCCTCATTGAGGTTCAGGAGCGTGCCAAGTCCACTATGGCGCTTCGTACGGTGCTGAACGAAGCACGCAGCAGCAAAGAACAGTTGCTCGATATCATCAATGCAGTACGAGACGCTCTGGTTGTGGTGGATGAACAATGGCATATACAGGTTGTAAATCAGGCTGCAGAAGGAATGTTTGGTACCAGTTTTTATGATTTACAAGGGAAATCACTGAAGAGTTTTCTGCAGCCATGGTCACAAGACACAGCTGAGTTGGATCACTTTTTTTTACGAGACCAGGAGACTCAGTCGGCATTTTTAATTCCGCCCGGAGAAATAAATGGCGAAAAGCAGCCGGTTCAGATGCGTTTTGGCGCAGAATTGAAGTGGGAAGGACTGCCGGCAACGGTTTTGATGTTTCACTACCAGGAGAGTCTCTCTGGACACGATCCTGAATAAAAAGAACTTCTGCCTGTCGGCACCATCGTGACCTGGCAAGTTGCCTGTAATCGCCATGGTCGTCCCTGCGCTGATCAGATTGTCGTGTTGCGGGATGTTCGTAGATCCCCTTCGGTCGGCAACTGTTGCGGAATGGTGATGGCTGGCGAGAATGACTCCAGTTCTGAGCCGGAGTTGAAATCATCGCATCGTTCCGGTTACACTATTACTTCTACCTGAATTCTGTAACGTAAGCTGCACCAATCCTGTTGATTCGAGGTCTTTCTATGCTGTTCTCCGCGCGCACTATTTTCTTGTCTTTTGTCGCAGTATGCTATTTGGCCGCATACTCTGTTGCTGCCCCAATTGTGCTATTTGACGAATCCCATGGTCAACAATTTCTTGTGGGGAAAAGTGGACCCCTGGATCTATCTGAACTGGCAGCACTCTATCAAGCCAACGATATTTCAGTTACAAGTCGTTCTGATGTTCTGACCAAAGACCTTCTGGCTTCGATTGATGTGCTGATTCTTTCCGGTCCCTTCCTGCCATTAACAGGCAGTGAGATTGAGGCTGTGGTTGACTTCATCGATGCCGGCGGTGGCCTTGCAATCATGCTGCACATCGCACCACCCATGCGCGACCTGTTACATCGCCTTGATGTTGATTTTACCAATGGAACCCTGCGTGAAACGAGTCAGGTAATTGAAAATAACCCGCTTAATTTCAAAGTCAATGTTCTCGCAGATCATCCCATTACAACAGGTTTGGAGAGTTTCTCGATCTATGGGGCCTGGGCCTTGCGCGGAACAGCACCACATACCAGGGTTCTGGCTGAGACCAGCCAGCACGGCTGGGTTGACCTGAATCGTGACAACCAGCTTTCAAACGGGGATGCCATCCAGCAATTCGGCGTCATGGTCGCTGGAGAAACAGGGCAGGGCCGATATGTCGTAATCGGCGATGATGCAATTTTTCAAAACCGTTTTCTCGACGAAGCCAATCGGCAACTGGCCCTTCAGCTGGTCAACTGGCTCGCTTCTAAACAATAGAATGCGTCGAAAGGATCTAAACGAGAAAAGGCAGCCGATCAGGGCTGCCTTTTTTATGGCGTGTATGTGTTCCTTAACTCAGTTGCTGAGCCAGGCAGATAATTCACTGCGGGTCGCTTCGGCGTCTCCCGTATTGAGTTCGATCAGCTTACGCAGATGAGTCAGGGTTTCGAGGTCCTCGCTGATAAACTTGAAACCGTAATGGCGATCTTCACTGTGGATAAGTTCTACCTGGAAGTCGAGTGAAATAGGAGATCCTGATAGAGAGATGCAGAGGCTGCATTTGCTCCCAAGGGTGAAGGGAAGTGGAGCATCAGTACCAACCATGGCACCCTTCATTGCGACATCAAGGAGTTCCCCGGACCAGCTATCCTGTTCGACACTCATAGTGACTTCAGCTTCAAAAGGGATTCTGCGGAAGCGACGGTTGTGCATCAGTTCTCTCTTTCGTGAAATTTTGTTGATGGATATGTAATGTGTGTCGAAATTCTAACGTAAAAAGACAGTGAAGCAAGTTGTACTCTTTGGAACCTGTCGGGCTTTCTAAAAACTGGCTGCAAATGCCCAGTTCTTAGCATTAGCCAGAATCGTTCGATAGATTCTTGGATGACTTTCCCTCTGACTGTTCCACCGAGCTGAAACCCGGGGCACAGGATTCGAAAAAACTGAGAATCAACCGGTAGGTTATCCCCCACAGGAGAGGTTTCTGTGGATCAAGTAGCTCAATGACAGGATGGGTGTGATCCTCTCCATGATAAAAGAAGGTTCTTTGTTGCTGACGCTCTGGTTCCATCAGTTTTGACAGTGGACACCAGAAGGTCTCGGCAACTTCATGGTTCGGTCGTAATGTTGCCGGTTCCAGAAGTTGATAGACAAAACAGGAGACCAGCACCGGCAATGTTGCACCGTAGAGGTCATTGAGACGACCGAGATATCGGGTATTCCCCAGATCGAGGGCAAGTTCTTCAAAGGTCTCCCGTTCGGCGGCTTGTTGCGGTGACTCATTCTCCGAGTTCAGTCGTCCACCAGGAAAACCGATGTTTCCTGACCAGGGATCCTGATCATGCTCCGCGCGAATAATAAAGAGGACCTCCGGAGAAAGTGAACCTTCTCTGAGGAGCAAGGCGACGGCAGCGTGCCCTCGGTTGTTAGGACTCCGTGTCACGGCGCAATTATCTGCCAGGGCATTCGAAATGTTTGCAAAGTTTAATTGGTCAGCAGGTGTCATGATGGCAGTAATTGATTCAGTCTGTCGAGTAGTGCTCTTTCTTTTTCTCCAACTCCGTAGCATAACGGGCCAGAACTGCGCGGCGTCTCAGCATGAAAAGCACCTGTTGAGGATCGTCTTCGGCTACGACCGGGATTTCCTCCAGGCCGCGACTGGAAAGCTTACGCATAACTTCCGTCAAGGATTCATCGGGAGTCGTCGTGATAACGTGGGATACAGAGATATCCTGCGCCAGAACCAGGCTGGGGGGAAGCTCTTCAGCCAGAATACGGCGGATATCGTTGACAGAGAAAATGCCGGTCATGCGCAAGTCATCATTAACAACCGGATAGTAAGCCCCTTGGGCATTGGCAATTTTTTTAAGGATTTCAGGCAAGGGTAGGCCTTCGGCAATCAGCGTCGGTTTTCGACCGTGTTCGTTCAGGTCATCGACCCGGAGACCTTCGAGGACATCAACGATGAATTCGCCGAGATGAACCGGGGAATCGATGCGGCTTTTGACCTGTTTCTCATAAATAGAATTGCGTGGATAGACGATCATAGCCACTGTGCAGACGAGCATCAATGGTGCAATCAGACCGTAATTTCCAGTCAATTCGCTGACCATGATCAGAGTGGCGATTGGTGTGTTGGAGACGCCGGAGAAAAATCCGGCCATGCCGATCAGGACGTAGGCCCGTGGGTCATGAACCATGGCTGGGAAGAGTGCTTCCGCAGATGCACCGAACGCGCCGCCGAGCATTGCGCCGATGACCAGGCTGGGTGCGAAGACGCCACCGGAGCCACCGGAGGAGATGGTCAGGCTGGTGGCGATAATCTTGGCAAAGGCAACCAGCAGCATGATCCAGAGAGCCACCTTGCCATAGAGAGCTGCTTGTACCAGGCCATAGCCGGAACCGAGGACTTGAGGTACAACCATTGCCAGCAGGCCGAGCAGAAATCCACCGACAGCAGGTTTCAGCATAATCGGGAAATCCCACTGCTTGAAAAGATGCTGAACGCCATAGAAGCACTTAACGTAGAGCTTGCCGAAAAGCGCACAGGTGATGCCAAGCAGCAGGAAGAAGATGAGTTCCCGCGGGTGTTCAAAGCTGAACTGTGGAGTTTCCAGCAGCGGTTTCCATCCGGTGGTGGCTCCAAACAGGGAGAAAGCCGTAATCGAGGAGATGATGGCCGGAATTAATCCTTCATGCTCGAATTCTGGATTTTTGTAGAGCACCTCGACAGCAAAAAGAGCACCACCCAGGGGCGCACGGAACGTGGCACCGATACCACCGGCCATCCCGGCCAGCAGAAGTATCCGCCGGTCGGCAGAGGTCAGTTTCAACTTACTGGCAATGAACGAACCGAAGCCGGCGCCGATCTGTGCAATCGGGCCTTCTCGGCCGGCTGAACCGCCAGTGCCGATAGTTGCTATGGAAGCGAGTCCCTTGATGATCGGAACCCGACCCCTGATAATGCCACCCTTGTTGTGAAAGGCATCAATCGCAGCATCAGTGCCATGGCCTTCGGCCTCAGGGGCAAATTTGAAGACCAGGAAGCCAGAGACCAAACCGCCAATGACCGGTACCAGGAAGAGGAACCAGCGGTGATCCACAGCCAGGGTGTCGATCATATGATCACCCATGGCCAGCACTGCCTCTGCACCCTCCCCAGGAGGATGATAGCCGGCCAGATTGTTGAGGAAAAGGTGCTCGATACTGTTGGTAGCGAAGTAGAAAAGGACAGCGGCACTGCCGGTGACCAGGCCGACCATGACGCTGAGAATCACAGGGCGCGTCAGCAATCGCCAGTCGATTTTTTTTAGATTGTCGAAGAGAAGGCTAAAGTTGGCCACAGTTATAGAACTTTATTTTTTGTAGATTTCAGTTTGTTGGAATACAGGTGACGAATGTGGGTAACCATCAGCGGGCAGGCTAATAGATCTCTGATTGCCTTTGCAATATGGTTTTGACCTCATCAACCCATTTGGTATCGACCAGTTTGACTTTCTTCATGTAGCCGGAGGAAATCATTGTGCTGCCCACCGTGGTTTTCATGAATGAACAGACCATGAAGTTTGAATAGTCGATCTCTCTCCAAATTCGTTTCTGCATTGACTCCGGAATGGGGTACTCCTGTTGCAGCTCAGCAATCAAGAAGGCCTTGTGATCCTCAATAGTTGGGTTTGTATAATTGAGATAAACCAGACCGACAATCAGAGCAAAAAGAAAAACACGTGTGAACATGACTTTGTGGGCTCCTTAAGAAATTAAGTAATAGCCCCTTAAGATAGCGCAAAAAGTTGCTGATGAACAGGGATTAACTCCTTTGTCCATTTAACAGTTGAAATTAACGTACTGTTGCACCAAGTTCGACCCGGGCGCGATGCACTGTCTCCTGAGCAGGCGCTGCCGTGATCTCCGGTTTCTTTAAAAAGACTCTTTCCCGTGCCAGTTGCCCCTCTTCAATCAGGAAGTTCTGCACTGACAGGGCACGTGCCTGAGCGAGTTCCGCCAGGTGGTCCTGGGTGACCGGGGTGTTGGTGTAGATCAGTTTCTCCATTTCGGACTCAGGCAGTTTTTTTGTCATGCCGATAAAGTTGCCTGGTTTGGGGAAATCTGCCTTGCGGTAAACTTGCCAGAGGTAGTCGGCATACTCCTCTGCAGGTACAGCCATGTCCTCCTCTTTTGCCCCTTCAGGCAATTTCTCGTCCTTGACCAGGGCAAGGAATTTAAGACGCTTGATCTGCATGCTGAGTTGTTCCCTGCGGTAACCCTCGGCATCATTGTCCGGGTCGATAAATCCACTCACCTCAACATCCAGGCTCGGGCGATCTATCAGGGCCTGAGCCATTTTCTGCAGTTTGTCCTTTTCAGCAGTGTTCAGACGGACGGAACCATACTCGAAACTGATGTTGCTGAAATCCTCTTCGCCTCC
>JAUWTX010000081.1 GCA_030614505.1 Desulfuromonadales bacterium | reverse complement strand
GTGCCAATCAAGGCCGCAAATGGTTCGTCACTCGTCGGCTTGCGGTGCTTGAAAGCCTGGTAGAGGAACTGGTCGTTGAACTCAACGTTGTCACCATTGACATAGGTATCTGTCAGAGCGTTGATCAGCCTCTTGTAGAACGCATTGAAATTATTCACACCACCAGGAATGTTCTCCTCCAGCATCTTATCGAGGACCTGAACCGAGTTGTAAAGACTGACCGGAGGATTGATCAGCAGCACCTTGCGGAAGTTGAAGACCTTGTCCTCTTCATCAAGCTTGGCTATAAAAACCGACTCGGAAGCACCGAGGCTGTAGCCGGTCAAAAAGAAATCAGTGACCTCCATCTTCTTCTGCAACTTCTCCCAGATTGACTGCATAACCTGGTAAAGGTCGGAAGAGTCTTCCTCCAGGTGACCAGGCACACCGCTGCTTGAGGCCGCAACGATAAAGTTCGGATGGGTCGGTGAAGAGAGAGAGACCACATGGTAGCCGGCCTGGTAGAAGGCCTTCTGCATAATCTGCATCTTGGCACTCTGAAAACTGGCACCGGTTCCTGCAATCAGGAAGATCAGGGGTGCCGGTCCTTTTTGCTGCAGATAGGAATAACGCAGTTCATCCAGATTCCAGAGGATGCCCGGCACCTTGCGTTTGGGAAACATCTTGACCGTATCAAACTTGAGGGGAACTTCCTTGGGCAGGTCGTAAGCGAATTCTGTCGGAGTCCCAAGCACCGTTGCGGCATAGGGGTCGGCAAAGGGGTAATCATAGGCAGAGGCCAGACCGCCACTTAACATCAGCAGACAAACACAGACACCTAACAATCGATTGAATTGTTTCAGCATATCTCCTCCTTAGAATTTTCTCGATTAGTTTTCTTCACAGAAAACAAGAATTTGTCATAATACTAAAATTTAACTAGGTAACTATAGCTGGCAAAGGGGTCTTTGACAAGAATCTTACATGCCAAACATTCCTATTCTCTCAAATATTGAAGCAACTGCCCACCAGCTGCATGAGTGAGGGATTAGAATAAGTAAGCCCTCCTGTCTGAACGACGGGAGGGCTTGAAAGTCAAAAAGCGAAATGTAGTTGTTTAGACAGTTTTTGTATATTTTTTTTGGGGTGGGGGGGGCAGATTAAGTGTCAACTAAATACTAAGTGATGCAAGAGCCTTCTGCAAACGCCCCACAACAACATCCCTGCCAAGCACAGCAACCACATCATAAATCCCCGGGCTGACAGTACCACCAGTAAGCGCTACACGCACAGTAGGACCAATCTTGCCTAGCTTGAGACCACTCTCATCCATGATGGCCTTAAACGCACCTTCAACACCCTCAAGAGTGTAATCGGTCAACTCCCCGAGATGTTTGATCAACAGCTCCAACACACCGCTTTTTTCTTCGTTAAGGAATTTTGCAGCAGCTTTTTCATCGTAGATGACCGGTGCCTCGAAATAGAAACGTGCCCCATCGGCCATCTCGACCAACGTCTTGGCGCGATCCTGCAGTGTTGTAACCACCGCGGTCATATCAGGGCCGTCGTTGACTGATACCCCCTGCCCCTCCAGCAGTTCGGCGACCAGTCCGCCCAGGCGTTGCGGATCACCGGTCTTGATGTAGTGCTCGTTCAACCACAACAGTTTGTCCGGGTTAAACACACCGGCTGAACGACCAACGTTATCGAGACTGAACTTCTCAATCAAATCATCCATCGAGAAGATTTCTTCATCGCCAGATGACCAGCCAAGACGCACCAGGTAATTGACCATGGCTTCCGGCAGATAGCCCATTTCTCTGTAAACCATCACTGATGTGGCACCATGGCGCTTGGAGAGGCGCTTCTTGTCTGCACCCAGGATCATCGGCACGTGAGCAAACTCAGGAACTTCATATCCTAGGGCCTTGTACATCGGAATCTGTCGCACGGTGTTGTTGACATGATCATCACCACGGAGAACCAGGTTGATTCCCATCTCGGCATCATCGATGACCACCACGAAATTGTAGGTCGGGTTGCCGTCGGTGCGTTGAATTATCAGATCGTCGAGTTCTTCATTTTCAACGGTGATCGCACCTTTGATGCGATCTACAAAAGAGGTGTTGCCCTCCTGGGGCGTTTTAAAGCGAACTACGAAGGGCATATCAGGTTGATCTGTTCGCTCACGGCAGGTGCCATCGTAGCGTGGCTTGCCGCCGCTTTTCATCGCCGCTTCTCGCTTGGCATTCAAATCTTCCGGAGTACAGTAGCAACGATAGGCCAGGCCCTTGTCGAGCAATTCACTGACCTTGCTTTTGTACAGGTCGTAACGCTCCGACTGATAGAAAGGGCCCTCATCGTAACTGAGGCCCAGCCAGTCCATCGCCTGCAGAATGGCATCAACAGATTCCTGGGTGGATCGCTCCACATCGGTATCCTCGATTCTCAGCACAAAGGTGCCCTGCTGTTTTTGGGCCAGCAGGTAGTTAAACAAAGCGGTACGGGCGCCACCGATATGCAGGTAACCGGTTGGGCTCGGGGCAAAGCGAACACGTAAATCAGACATTTATAGCTCCATGGATGAGGCTGTTGATTGTAAAAGGTGAAAAGTGAAATGCAAAACCAAAAAGGCCACATTCAGTGACCCCGCTTCAGTGACTCGACTTATACCGGAATTCATACGATGTGGCAAGCCTGCACCTGTTCAGAAAACACGTACGCCGGCGTAGCCAACAACTTCGGACTGATCGCCGGTCACGTCACCGGAATTACTATAAGCAATCAACTCAGCTTTTTCTGCTCCAAGAGCAAGAGCGGCCTGGAGCATGACCACGGTCGGCAGTACTCCGCACATGGATATCTTGTGCTCCTGGACAACGTCATAGAGTCCCTTTGGATCGAGGGCAAGGACCTTTTCCAGCGCCAGAAAATCCTTTTTTCGAGCGATTTCCCCTGATTCATAATGTGTCATATCACTGCTGGCAACAATAAGCGGTGCGCTGGCACAGGAAGAAATGGCGCGCGCCAGACCGTCACCCAATTGCAACAACATCTCCAGAGGCATGCGACTGATGCAGACGGGAACGATGCTGGCGTGTGGAGCCAGAAATTGCAGAAAAGGTAATTGCACTTCGAGGGAATGCTCGAAACGGTGAGCGACCGAATCTTCCGCGGCCATGGGACACTCTTCCAGTATCCGCCTGGCCAGAACAGAGGATATCTGCGTCTGCCCAAGGGGAGTTTCCCACGCACCGTCAGTGTAAACGGCAGCCCTGTGACCACGACCATGATGATTCGGACCGAGAATGATAACTTCGTCAGGGATTTTCACACCGGAAAAGGTGCGACCGGCAACACCGCCGGAGTAGATATAACCGGCATGAGGTGACATCAGAGCGATGGCCGGCTGTTCAGAAGCCGCTGCTGACATCAGTGATTCAACTGTTTTGAAAAGGTTTTCTTTCTGCCCGGGATAGAATTGTCCGGCAACCACAGCTGGGCGCAACATAAGATGACTCCTGCATGAAAACTATTTTACAGGGATGGACAGGATGTAAAGAATTGCAAAACCAGGCTAAACAAATCTTTTAACTTTGATTTCATGTAGCTATCCTGCCCATCCTGTATATCCCTGTAAGAACAGGTTTTGCTTTAAAAAAATCAAACAAACCAGGCGCTATAGATCATGCGCAGACCAACGAGAACCAGTAAGGTAGCGAAGATCTTTAACAGTTTATCATGGGCTGTACGACTGGCAACACGAACACCCAGACGTGCCATGGCAATCGAAAAAGGTGCCACGAGGAGAAATACCAGACAGTTGACGTAACCCAATGAAAAAGGCGGCAGAAGATCAGAACCCCAGCCGTGGAGCATATACGACAAGGCACCGAACAGTGAGGAGACGACTATCAGTGCACTCGAGTTGCCTACCGCAAGGTGAATTGGAAAGCTGAGTAGAATCACCATCAGGGGAACGGCAATGACACCTCCACCGACACCGAAAAAAGCGCTGAAGACACCACCGGCAAAACCAACCGCAATGAGTGGACGAAACGGCACAGCGTCACTGCGTACCGGAGGCAGACGGGGGTGGAATATGAGTAGCTGGGTAGCGACCAGGATCTGCATGACACCAAACAGCCCCTTAAGCCATTCTCCACTGAGGAGTGAGGCCAACCAGGCACCGCAGAGTGCACCAAAGAGTCCACCAAGGCAGAGATAGGCCACCTGGTGCCATTCGACATTGCCACGTTTACGATGTCCGAAGGTACTGCTGAGGGCTGTCGGTATGATCACCGCAAGGCTGGTGCCAAAGGCGGTATGGACCAACACGTCGGGAGCGAAGCCGGAAGATTCGAATGCCCACAGGAAGAGTGGAACCAGGATAATCCCGCCACCAATGCCAAGCAGGCCGGCCAGGAAGCCTGCCAGGCTGCCGAGAATGACAAAGAGGAATATGGTCGCAATACCGAAAGTGCCCATTAGTTAATGAAAACAAAACAGGCCAGCCACAATGCGGCTGACCTGTTGATTTTGGAGGCCCCGACCAGATTCGAACTGGTGATGGAGATTTTGCAGACCTCTGCCTTACCACTTGGCGACGGGGCCATCGAAAAAGAGTGTCCTTGAATATCAAAGGGCACGAAATGTGTCAAGCGCAAACTCCTGTTTTCGGGATAGCACTAATCACTTTTAAGCTTATCCAGAACCGATTCAACTTTACCTTGCAGGCTATGGCTGCCCTTATCCCTGCGATCATCGATTTTGATCAGAGTTGAGACCCGTTCTGCCCCCTTACCAAAGGGCACTTCATGCATCTTCCTTAAGACAGAAAAAATATCATCGAGATCGCCTTCAATGACAGTTCCCATTGGGGTCAACTGATATACCAGGCCGGAAGCCGCGACAATTTCAACACAGGCGGCAACATAGCTGGACACACCAGGAGTCGCAGTCCCTAAAGGAGCTACGCTGATTTCAACAACAGCCATAAAAACCTCCTAGCAAGCAGCTTGGCCACTCTTCCCTCAGCAAAGAATCAACAATCTTGTTGATTCAAGCAAGTGTTACAAGTCTACCACGGATAAATACAAAAGGGCTGACCCAGGTAAGGCCAGCCCTTTAAAGGCATGCTTTAATGTCGTTTGCTTTTAATTGTTCTTCACCGGCAGATCATGCACGTCAATATGACAGGTCATACAGTCAGGGAACATTTCCATCTGCTTTTTGTTGTGCGGTACCCCATGGCAATCTCTACAGTCAGGGATTTTGCCATGAGCATCATGGCACCGAACACAGGAAACCAAGCTATGTTTGCTCTTTGACTTTTGCCATTTGCCGTAGGCATCATCATGGCAGGCACTACAGGTCTGAACTTTAACGTTGCCGGGCAGATTGACCCGCAAAGGAGCATGAACCCGTTCATGACAGGTCATGCAATCTGCAAAAGGCTGATCGGCGTAATGACCATCGTGGCATTCCGAGCAGTTCGGAATATAGCCATGTTTCTCATGATGGCAACTCTGGCAATCCTGTTCTGTATGGGCGCTGGGAAACTTCTTAAGCTCCTTTGCCGGTCCGGAATGGCAATCTGCACAAGCGCTGCCAAGCCGATCCATCGACGGAACCCGTAAAGGAGCATGCGGGTTCTGGTGACAGTTAAGGCAATCAGTCTGTTTTGGCCCATGCTGCTGACCATGACACATCGTACAAAGTGGCATCAGGTCGTCATAATTGTTTTTTCGCGGGCTGTATGCGTGAAAGACCTCATGACATTCCTGGCAGGCAAAGCGGTGCTTGCCACCAGAATCCTGCAGGTTGGCAAACTGGCCAGAATGACATTGACCACACTCTGCAGGCTGCAGGGGAGTCGGTGCCACCGCATAGAGACCTGCGTCAACCTGAGGCAGTTTGCGTTCTGCAGCAGAAGCCGTCCCTGGTTGGAAAAATCCAACCAGGGTAACAACAGCAACAAAGATGTAAAGGATTCGATACTTTGCCATTTTTATTTTGCAGGCCAGTTATTCAGATCATGCGCAACGTTATGGCATTCGCTGCATTTCGGGAAACGTTGATGCATACTTGCAGCATGTGGCTGGCCATGGCAATCGCTACATTCAGGCACTGACTTATGCTTGGTGGTGTGACAGGTTGCACAGGCAATCTGGTTGTGCTTGGCCTGGCTTGCAGCAAGAGTCGTGTAGGCTGTTTCATGGCAAGCGGAACAAAGCTGTGATGCAGTATTGGCTGGATAAGTCATATCCAGAGGCTTATGGGCCTGGTGGCAGGTTGCACAATTTGCCTGTGTCATCGATGCAGAATGAGGCTCATGGCAATCAACACAATCCGGGATGTTGCCGTGTGTATCGGCATGGCAGAAGTTACAGGCAAAAGTTGCGTGTTTGCTCGGGCTGGCAACCATCTGCTTGTTGGGACCGGAGTGGCAAGAAACACAGACTTTCTTGTGTTCACCGTCGAGGCTTACATTCAGAGGTTGATGCGGGTTGTGGCAGCCAAGGCAGTTTTCTACTTCGTAGTGAGCACTGCCATCATGACAGTCATTGCAGTTGGGAATGTTGTTCTCCACGCTCGGACGATGCCCTTCGTGACAGGCTTGGCAATCGATTTCCGTTTGGTGGGATGCACCGCTTGCAGCAATCTGAGCAGGTTCTTCATTGTGACACTTGGCACAGTCACCAACAGACAGTGCGGCTTGCTCAGCCAGGGCAACAGAACTCATGCAAGCAACGAACGCCAACACAAAAGTTGCAATCACCAGTCTTTTCATCTGAGTCTTCAACATCGTTTTCCTCCTTAACTAGATAACCCGAAATATGATTGAGCTTACAGTTGAAACATAAATAAATTAATGAAGTGTTTTTTTAACGTTTCAAGATGGCGAGTGTCAATAACAAAATGGGAATCGTCCAATGATTGCAAAACCTGTATGTTTAGCGGGATTGACGACCATTACAGACAACAATACATTGCTCAATTTAATGTCCTGAAAAAAGAAAAGCCCCATGACAATTAAGCCATGGGGCGTTATTTCTGGAGCGGGACACGAGATTCGAACTCGCGACTTCGACCTTGGCAAGGTCGCACTCTACCACTGAGTTAGTCCCGCAAATTTCAGCTCGTCAGTGACGACGGATGCACTTTATAGCAAAAGCCCTCTTGGCAAGTCAACCGAAAATTTCCCACTTGAGAACAAAGGTCAACGAGCGAACACACGGAAAAACTTCTGCAGGTAATCGATTCCTGACCAAAGGGTCAGGACAAAGGCGATATAAAAGAAGAAAATTCCGAAGTTATGCATATTTACATGGAAAATACTCCACTCCAGGCCAAAGAACCAGTAGAAGTCATAATGCAGCATCAAACCTGGGATAGCGACCATCTGATAGATCGTTTTGTACTTGCCCAACTCACTGGCATCAATGACAATCCCTTCCGAGGAGGCAATTGATCGCAATCCGGTCACGACCATCTCGCGAGCCAGGATCAGGAAAACCATCCATGCAGGCACCCGGTCAAGAGGTATCAGCATGATCAGTGCTGCCATGACGATGAGTTTGTCAGCCAGTGGATCGAGAAATTTACCGAGGACCGTGACGACACCCCACTTGCGTGCTAGCCAACCATCAACAAAATCAGTGATGGCGGCTACACCGAAAATCGACGCAGCCCACAT
>JAUWTX010000267.1 GCA_030614505.1 Desulfuromonadales bacterium | reverse complement strand
TGTCGTCAAGGCCGATGGCTTGGCGGCTGGTAAAGGCGTCATTGTTGCCATGACTGAAGAGCAGGCGATTGCTGGAATTGACGACATCATGCTCGACAAGGTCTTCGGTGCCGCTGGCGCAAGTGTGGTTATCGAAGAGTTTATGGATGGCGAAGAAGCCTCGTTTTTTGCTTTTACCGACGGCAAAAACATCCTGCCGCTGGCTTCGTCGCAGGATCACAAGCGGGCTTTCGATAATGACGAAGGACCGAACACTGGTGGCATGGGCGCTTACTCCCCGGCTCCGGTTGTGACAGAGGCTCTTCACGATGTGATTGTCGAAACCATTGTTAAGCCGACCATTGCCGGTATGGCCAATGACGGCTGCCCGTACAGCGGCATTCTCTATGTCGGTCTGATGATCAAGAATGGTAAACCACGGGTGGTGGAGTACAATGCCCGTTTTGGCGATCCGGAAGCTCAGCCGCTGTTGATGCGTATGAAGTCGGATATCGTTCCGGTGCTGCAGGCCTGTGCCCGTGGCAAGCTGCAACAGGATTCGATTGAATGGCATGACAAGGCCGCTGTCTGTGTGGCCATGGCCTCAGGAGGTTATCCTGCCTCCTACGACAAGGGCTTTGAGATCACCGGGCTGGAAGAAGTTCTGACCATGGCGGATGTGGTTGTCTTCCATGCCGGCACCAGTCTCAAAGATGGAAAAATTGTCAACAGTGGCGGCCGGGTCCTCGGTGTGACCGGTCTCGGCAGCACGGTTGCCGAAGCGATTGATTGTGCATACACCGCTGTTGAAAAAATTAACTGGACGGGCGTACATTTTCGCAAGGATATAGGTCAGAGGGCTTTGAATCGTTAACTGTAAGCAGTCTGTCATCCCCGAATGACAACCTTTTATAATGCTGAATAGTTACATTCTTTTTAAAGATAAATTAGGACACGGATTGCACGGATTAACACGGATTTAAAGGCAAGGCATCAAGGCGTTAGATCTTGTTTGATCCGTGTTAATCAGATTCTTATCCGTGTCCAGAGATTTTGTTCGCAAACTGAATAGTTACTCACTTTTTACCTTTTACTGAGGCTTAACTTAATGAACGAAACTCCCCTGGTTGGCATCCTGATGGGAAGCGACAACGATTACGAAATCATGAAAGAAACAGCTATTGCCCTCAAACAGTTCGGCATCCCTTTCGAGATGACTGTCTCCAGTGCTCATCGCACCCCGGAGCGTACCGCTACCTTTGTGCGCGGTGCGAAAGAGCGCGGCATAAAGGTCCTGATTGCTGGAGCGGGAGCTGCTGCACATCTTGCCGGTGTGATTGCTGCGGAAACAACTCTGCCGGTGATTGCCGTGCCGATTGATGCCACAGCGCTGAATGGTATGGACGCGCTGCTGGCAATGGTGCAGATGCCTGCCGGAATTCCGGTGGCGACCATGGCCATTGGTAAGGCCGGTGCGCGTAATGCTGGTATCTTTACTGCGCAAATGCTCGCCGTTGACGACGCCGAACTCAGTGAAAAGCTGGTGCAGTTCAAAGCTGAAATGGCTGCTGGAGTTGAGGCTAAAGCTGCCGCTCTTGATAAACGGCTCGCTGAGGACTTCAGTTAAAAACACCCCCCTGCTCGTTGTACTCGCTTCCCCCCTGTAAAACAAGTGGGATTGAGGGGGTGATTTGTTTTGCTGAATCGTTACGTATAACTTTCGACACACCTTGTCTTGACAGGGATTGATAATTCATATTAATTTGGTAAGAGTTTCTGTCGTTTCAGAGCCTTAAGGTGTTGCTTCTGACACGGCATTCTAAGTTTTAGAGGGTGTGGATAAGAAGTTTCTGTCCCTCTTCCAGGAGAAAATATCTTGAGTAAAGAAAAGAGCTTCAACGACCAGCTGTGGGACTTTTTCTGTTCCCTGAAGCTGGCGATTATTACCCTGATTCTGCTGGCGACGACCTCGATTATCGGTACGGTCATCGAGCAGAACAAATCTCCCCAGGAGTACATGCAGAATTACGGCATGAGCGAGTCGACTTACAAGGCGCTTGACGCTTTGCAAATTTTCGACATGTATCATTCCTATTGGTTCTTGTCCCTGATGGGGCTTTTTGCCGTCAACCTGATCTGTTGTTCGATTAAACGCCTGCCGCGTATTATCAAGATCGTGCGTGAACCGATCCTGGTCGCTGACGATGGCCTGTTTCGTACCTTTTCCAATAAAGGTGAGGTGGTTACCGAAGGGACTCTCGAAAGTGTCCGCGATAAAGTGGTTGCCCTGCTCGGCAAGAAGTTCGCGTCACCGGTAGTGACCGAAGAAGACGGCAAGATTTATCTTTTTTCGCAAAAGGGCGCTCTGTCCCGTTTTGGCGTCTATGTCACCCACTCTTCGATTCTGATCATCTTCCTTGGTGCCATGATCGGCAATATCTGGGGTTATAAGGCCTATATCAATATCGTCGAAGGTCAGTCGATCAGCGAAGTCTGGCCGCGGGCCGGTAAAGAGCCGATCCCGATTGGCTTTGAATTGCGCTGCGACAATTTCGATGTCTCCTACTACGAGGGTGGTAGCCGACCCAAAGACTTTATCAGTGATCTGGTGGTCTTGGAAAATGGTAAAGAAATCTTAAAAAAGACCATCGAAGTCAATGATCCTCTGACCTATAAAGGACTGACCTTTTATCAGTCAAGCTACGGCCCGGCCGGTGACCCGGTCTACCAGTTCCGCGTCAAACATCGTGAAACCGGTGAGACGGTGACGGTCAGAGGCCAGCAGGGCAAACGTCTGAATTTGCCAGGCGGCGCTGCCCTGACCCCTCTGGGCTATGCCGAGAGTTATCAAAGCTTCGGCCCGGCGGCCCAGATTAAGATCGGTACTGGCTCTCCGTTTATCGTCTTTAAAAACTATCCGCAATTCGATGAGAAACGCGGTGGTGCTTACTCAATTGGCCTGGTCGATGTCCAGCAAAGCTACTATACCGGCTTGCAAGTCGCTAAAGACCCGGGCGTCTGGGTGGTCTGGCTCGGTTGCCTGTTGATTGTACTTGGTTCCTGCAGCGCCTTCTTCTTCTCTCATCGACGCATCTGGGTCAGCATTCAGCAACTCGATAAAGGAATTGGAGTTAAATACGGTGGCAACGCCCATCGTAACCAACCGGCCTTTGCACTCTACTTTGACGAATTGAAAAAAGATTTCGACGACACCCTGTCGTCCTGATGGAGGAATTATGGACAGCTCATTTTTATTCAATATAACAACGGTTGCCTACTTTGCGGCCATGGTGGTCTTCATTATCTACCTGACCGCCAAGAACAAGGCCATTGGCTTCGTTGCTACCCTGATCTGCTGGGTCGGCTTTATTGCTAACACCGGCGCGATCGGCATGCGCTGGGTTGAAGCCTATGGCATGGGCTACGAACAGGCACCGCTCT
>JAUWTX010000281.1 GCA_030614505.1 Desulfuromonadales bacterium | reverse complement strand
TGGCCAATGAGTTCACCGAAGCTTCTGATGACCTTTACCTGGCAGCCCTGATCGAACTGGGCCTGGTTCTCTTCGGTATAACCCTGTTGATACAGTTCATCGCCCGTTGGTGGCTGCGGCGCACCGCACGCAAGTTGGGAGCCGTCCGATGAAACCACGTAGCCTGACCTATCGTCGCAGCATTGACCTCGGCCTTCGACTGGTCAGCAGCCTGGCCGCCCTGTTCGGCATCATCATGCTCAGCTGGATCCTTGGTACAGTTCTGCTCAAAGGCGCTGCTGCTATCAACTGGGACTTCTTCACTGAGCTACCGGCACCACCCGGGATGCCGGGCGGCGGCCTCGCCAACGCCATCCTCGGCACCCTGCTGATCACCCTGCTCTCTGTCCTGATCGGCGTACCGATCGGTCTCGCCGCCGGCGTCTGGCTGGCCGAGTTCGGCCAAGAGTCAAAACTGGCCGAAGTCATACGCTTTGCCGCAAACCTGCTGATGAGCACGCCGTCGATCATCATCGGCGTCTTCGTCTATGTGGTGATGGTACTGACCACCGGTCAATTTTCCGGCACCGCCGGTGCCGTGACCCTGGCGATCATCATGTTGCCAGTGGTGGCTCGCACTGCCGAGGACATGCTGGCCCTGGTGCCAAGCGCACTGCGCGAAGCGGCTCTGGCCCTTGGCATGCCGCGCTGGAAAGCCACTCTCGGCGTCATCTTCAGGGCAGCACAAACAGGCCTGTTGACCGGCACCCTGCTGGCTGTAGCCCGGGTCAGCGGCGAAACAGCGCCTCTACTCTTCACCGCACTCAACAGCCCTTACTGGCCCGGGTCGTTCAACGAACCGACCGCCAACCTGACCGTGACCATCTTCAACTACGCCATGTCCCCCTACGATGACTGGCAGACATTAGCCTGGGGTGCCTCCCTGCTGATCACTGCCGGCGTTCTCGGCACGACCATTATTACGCGGGGATTCATCTGGTACAGGAGCAGACAATTATGATGCAAACAGCATCGGCAACATTGCAAAACCGACAACAAACCCGACCGTTCTCTGTTTTGGCAACAAAAGTCGAACCTCGGGCAAAGACCGGACAAATCAAGATTGCCACTCGCGGGCTCAACTTCTATTACGACGATCAGCAGGCTCTGTTCGACAATGAACTGGAGATTGCAGCTAACCGGGTTACAGCAATTATCGGCCCTTCAGGATGCGGTAAATCAACGCACTTGCGCACCTACAACCGGATTTTCGAGCTCTACCGAGGCCAACGGGTCAGCGGCGAGGTCCTTCTGGACGGGCAGAACCTTCTTGACGCCAATTGCGATGTTCTGGAACTGCGGCGCAAGATCGGCATGATCTTCCAGAAGCCAACCCCCTTCCCGATGAGCGTCTTTGACAATATCGCCTACGGCCTCAAGCAGCACTACCGCATCAACCGCAGCGAACTACGTGACCGGGTCAAGACGGCCCTGCAACAGGCAGCCCTCTGGGACGAGGTTAAAGACAAGCTGAGCCATCCCGGCACAGCACTCTCCGGCGGTCAGCAGCAGCGGCTCTGTATCGCCCGGGCAATCGCGATCGAACCGGAGATCCTGCTGATGGATGAACCAACCTCAGCTGTTGACCCGATAGCTACGGCACGCATCGAGGAGTTGATTGACACTCTGAAGAAACGCTACACCATCGTCATCGTCACACATAACATGCAGCAGGCCGCCCGAATCTCCGACTACACGGCTTTTTTCTACCAGGGAAGAATTGTCGAATTCGGCGCAACCGACAAGATTTTCACCAACCCGGATAATCAACAGACGGAAGATTACATCACCGGCCGGTTTGGCTAGCCCAAGACCCTTATTAAGAGAGCAGAGATGACCAATTTATTACAAAAAGAGCTGGGACGACTTGAGAAACAACTGCTGTCTCTAGCCGCAGTTGTTGAGGAAAACGTCCAGATGTCTGTCAAAGCCTTGGCGGAAAGAGATGTTCCCCTTGCCGAAAGACTGATCAAAGCGGACGATGAGATCAACCGCCTGGAAGTTGACCTCGAGGAAGAATGCCTCAAAATTCTGGCGTTGCATCAGCCGGTCGCCAACGATCTGCGTATGATCGTTGCCGTCCTTAAAATCAACAATACGCTGGAGCGCATCGCCGATCAGGCTGTCAATATCTCTGAGCGTGCCCTGGCTGTCTCCTGTTCGCCGATTATTACATGTCCGCTAAACCTGGACGGCATGGCCGGAAACGTTATTACCATGCTTGAAAAAGCATTGGATTCCCTGGTCAACGCTGATATGACGCTGGCTCGTGAGGTGCTGGAACTGGATGAGGAGGTCGACACCATCCACAGCCAGAACTACCAGGTATTTAAAGATTACATTCGCAAGAACCCAGAGGTGATCGACACTGTGCTGAATTACCTGACCGTTTCGCGACATCTCGAACGCATTGCCGACCTTGCCACTAATATTGCAGAGGATGTCATCTATCTGAACGAAGGCAGGATTGTGCGGCATACGATCGCCTAAATCTTTATTCACTCCGATTTTTTTCAGGCCAGAGCCACTTCCTCGAAGGAAGTGGCTATTTTTTGTTTGCGTCCTTCCCCAAAAGATTTAATATCGCTATAATTTACTCCTGTCGAACAACCAGCTTCGAGAGCACCAAGGATACGCAGAATAACTTTGCTTCTCAGTTCCCAATAACAAGGACCAACCATGACAGCTCATATAGGAATGCCGCCCGCTCAGGGCCTTTACGATCCAGCCAACGAACACGATAATTGCGGTGTCGGCTTTATCGCCAACATCAAAGGGAGAAAAAGTCATAGTATCGTCAAACGTGGCATCGAAATTCTCTGCAACCTGACTCATCGTGGTGCTGTGGGTGCCGACCCCCTGGACGGTGATGGTGCTGGTTTAATGATCCAGATACCTGATGCTTACTACCGCGAAGTCTGTGACTT
>JAUWTX010000271.1 GCA_030614505.1 Desulfuromonadales bacterium | reverse complement strand
TATTATATTATCTAGCTATTTTCCCAAATCACATTTCGTGACACGACTCACAATCCTCGGCAACTCCGAAAGCAGTATCACCATCGTGACAGGCGCCGCAGGATTCGCCATTCTCCATATCCTCCATAGTCACCTGATTCGCACCTCGCTCAGCCTTGAATACATCGGGATGGCATTCATCACAACTGAACATCCCGGTGTGAGCTTCATGGGGAAAGGTGATATTGCCGGCATCTTCATTGACGTAGAGAATGTCACCAGCATGGCAGGTGGTGCAGTCTTCTGTGACACTGAAAGCCTTCTTGCCATTATGACAAAAACCACAGGACTTACCACCCTCCATTTGCTTCATGGTGAATGGCAGATTCTTCTTGGTAACAATGTGAAAAACATCATTGTGGCAGGTTGGACAGTTTTTGCCGATGGATTCCATCTCCATATGTGTATAGTGGCTGAACTCTACCTTGCCTACCGAGTCGGTTTGCAGGTAGACTTTGTCTTTGATCCAGCGACCGTAAATAACAGAAGGCAGGGCCACCATAAGTAGAACTGTCAGTATCATCCAGCGCCGTGTCATAAATATCCTCCATCAGCAAGTGTAACTGTTCAGCAAATTTGGCCACCATTATACTGATTTTGCCGGTTCGGCCAATGTTTTAATTCATTTAAGTAGAGAGACATATGGACCATCGTCATACAGAAAACTTTTATGCTATCGTTTCCCCGGGCTTGGAAAACGTGTGTGCAACAGAACTCTCAGCTTTGGAGATAACCCCACAGAAAGTTGATGTTGGTGGCGTTGCCTTTGCTGGCCGTTTGCGTGATCTTTATCGTGCCAACCTCTGGCTGAGAACGGCAAGTAGAATTCTGGTTCGCTTCGCCGAATTCCGCAGCCGGGATTTTCCGGATCTTTATCGCCGGGGGCAACGTCTTCCCTGGGGACGTTTCATTCGTCCAGAGACTGCTGTCTCCTTCCGCGTCACCTGCCATTCATCACGTCTCAACCACACCACACGGATTGCGGAGACACTTGAATCAGCACTCAACCAAGCGCTTGGCCGCTCAACGAATCCTGTTGGCAGCAACCCTCAGCTGGTGTTGGTCAGAATTGTTGACGACCAGGTGGTTATCTCGATCGACAGTTCGGGAGAACTTTTGCACCGTCGTGGCTATCGCCAATCTGTGACAGCTGCACCGCTACGCGAAACACTTGCAGCCGGAGTACTGATGCTGCTTGACTGGAACGGAACAGTACCTCTGGTAGACCCGATGTGTGGTTCGGGAAGTTTTCTCCTGGAGGGAGCACTCCTTGCCCGCCAACAGGCACCGGGGCTCAATCGCTCCTTTGCCTTTGCGAATTGGCCTGGATATCGCGAGGGTCTATGGAAACTTCTCTGTGATGAGGCGAAGCGATCAGAGGTTGATGTGGACGTGCAAATCAGCGGAGCCGATGAAAATCCTGAGGTTGTTACTGCAGCAATCAAGAATTGCCAGCGGAGCGGAGTTGCTGATCAAGTCAGGATCGAGCAACGTGTACTCTCTGAGCAGTCTGTACGCAGTGCTCAGGGGGAACATAGTGGTCAGGGGCTGGTTGTCTGCAACCCACCCTATGGCAAGCGTCTGGATCTGGGAGAAAATCCGGAAGTTTATTACTCTGAGCTTGGCCAACAATTGCAGCGAGCTTACCCCGGCTGGCAATTGGCAATGATTTGTCCTGACCCAGCGCTGGTAAAAGCGACTGGCCTGCCATTCAAGAAGATCGCCAGTCTCGACAATGGTGGCTTGACGGTCGGGCTTTTTGCGACCAAAGCCTAAGGGCAAAAAGACTTGCTGTTTCTTGCTTGCGCCACTTGGCTGTTTCTTGCTTGCACTGCATTGAAAAGTCATATATAGTCCGCACTCTTCTCCCTCCGGGAGATTATTTTTTCAAGGGAAGCGAGGTGATTGCAGGTGGAGATCCATGTAATCGACAACAATGTCGAAAAAGCCATCCGGGTTCTCAAGCGCAAGCTACAGCAGGAAGGTCTTTTCCGTGAAATGAAGCAACGTAAATTCTACGAAAAGCCCAGTGTCAAGCGTAAGCGCAAAGAGAAAGAAGCCCAGAGGCGCCTGCGTAAGAAAATGCGCATGATGCGCAGAGACTAATCCCCCGCGTTTTAGTTTCTTTATAGAAAAGGCCGGATCCTTCAGTTAAAGGGTCCGGCCTTTTTTTATCCACAAAAGCTAATTACGATTTTTCTTGCTTCGCGCCTCGCGCTTCTTTCTTATAAAACATCCGGAAACACGACCTTCTCTGCCGTACCACCAGGCCCTAAACCACCAACCGCCAAACGTTCCAGAAAATCCTCGCGCGAAATATGACAGGCACCCATGCTTATCAGATGCGGATTAGTGACCTGGCAGTCAAACAGGACAAACCCCTCCCTCGCCAGATGACGCGCCAACTGCACCAGAATAACCTTGGAAGCATTCGGCTGATAATGAAACATCGATTCGCCAAAGAAGAATTTTCCAAGAGCAACGCCATAGAGTCCACCAACCAGTTCATCGCCGCACCAGGCTTCCACGGAATGTGCAAAGCCAAGTTTATGCAACTTCTGATAAGCCCTCTGCATCTCCCGTGTCAACCAGGTCTCTTCACCATTGTGAACCCGGACATCGGCACAGGCCTCAACAACTTGTTCGAAGGCGCAATTGCAGGTCAAACGAAAGCGGTCCTGTTTGATAATTCTCTCGAGTCGACGTGACACATACACATCTTCCGGGAGCAGAATGCACCGCGGGTCCGGCGACCACCACAGGACCGGTTCGTCTTCACCATACCAGGGGAAGATGCCGAGCCTGTAAGCCAGGACCAGTCGCTCAGGGGAGAGATCACCACCGACAGCAAGCAAACCTTCTGCAGTAGCCCAGTTCGGATCGGGAAAGATCAGTTCATCGGTGAGACGGAAGACGGGCATTAGAAGAGAGTTGCGCGGGACGCGGGACGAGGAACGCGGAGGTCAAAAACATAGAGAATCATGGTTTTCGCGTCCCTCGTCCCGCGTTCCGCGTTCCGGATTTCAGGAGTAGCTGAAATCAAGTTTTCCTGACTTGAAGGCGATGCGTACTTTGCCGCCTTTGGTGAGTTGACCGAAGAGGATTTCGTCGGCGAGGACGTTGCCAATCTCACTCTCGATCAGACGCCCCAGTGGGCGGGCACCGAAAATCGGGTCATAGCCGCGGCGTGCCAGATCACGTCGGGCACCATCGGTCAGGTTCAAGGTCACTTTGCGCTCATCCAGTGAGATCTGTAACTGACGGATAAACTTGTCAACGACACGAGTCATGACCGCTTCATCG
>JAUWTX010000249.1 GCA_030614505.1 Desulfuromonadales bacterium | reverse complement strand
TGGCCATTGGCTGGGGGCTGCATCGCTGGGGAAGTCGTCGCCAGGCCCAGACCGGCCAGACCTTTCCGTCGATCCGGACTACCTTCGCCCTTTGTATCCTGCTGCCGCTGTTGGCCTGGTTGTTCTCCGGAGCTCCGACCTCCATGGATATACCGGAACTGCGTGGCTTTAATTTCCAAGGTGGAGTGACGGTCAGCCCGGAATTCAGTGCCCTGCTGCTTGGCCTGGTGTTCTATACAGCGGCATTCGTCGCCGAGATCGTTCGTGCCGGTATCCAGTCGGTTAGCCGTGGCCAGATCGAGGCGGCGATGGCTGTCGGTTTACGTCCCGGCCAAGTGCTGCACCTGGTGATTTTCCCACAAGCGCTACGCGTGATCATCCCGCCGCTGACCAGCCAGTTGCTCAACCTGACCAAAAACAGTTCGCTGGCAATTGCCATCGGTTTTGCTGATTTTGTGGCAGTGACCAACACCACCATCAATCAGACCGGGCAGGCCATTGAGGGTGTTGCGCTGATTATGCTCGTTTATCTTTCTTTCAGTCTGTCGACGTCATTATTTATGAACTATTACAACAAAAAAATGGCCTTGGTGGAGAGGTGACCTGATGAGCGATCCGTCCACTACAACAACCCGTGAATACCTCAAGCCGCCGGTCTCGGAGGTAGGCGTACTTGGCTGGCTGCGCAGTAACTTGTTCAATAGCTGGTTCAATTCGCTGCTGACCGTAATGGTGATGATGGTCCTCTGGCAACTGATCCCGCCGGTTGTCAATTGGGCCTTTATCGACAGCGTCTGGAACAGTCCCGCCGAGGCCTGCCGGGACATTGATGGCGCCTGCTGGTCGGTCATCCCGCAGAATATCAATTTTATCTTTTTTGGATTTTTCCCCGAAGGTCAGCAATGGCGGCCAGGGCTTGCCATGGTGCTGCTCATCGGCCTGGTGGTCTACTCCAAGAATCGAAATCATTGGAAAAAATCCCTCGGCGTCTACTGGCTGATCAACCTGGTTGTGATGGGTACCTTGATGTACGGCGGCGTATTCGGCATGCCGGTGGTTGAGACCGACCAGTGGAGTGGCCTGCCGCTGACCTTTATGCTTGCCCTGTTCGGCATGGTTGCCGCGTACCCGATCGGGGTGCTGCTGGCACTGGGTCGGCAATCAAGGTTGCCGGCGATCAAGACCCTCTGCGTGGTTTACATCGAGATGATTCGCGGGGTGCCGTTGATCAGTCTGTTGTTCATGTCGTCGGTGATGTTTCCACTGTTTCTGCCCGAAGGGGTGACAATCGACAAGGTGCTGCGTGCCCAGGTCGCCATTATCCTCTTTACCGCAGCTTATATCGCCGAAGTGGTGCGCGGTGGTCTGCAGGCGATGGAGCGCGGCCAGTTCGAAGCAGCAGATTCGCTGGGGTTGAACTACAATCAGACCATGCGGCTGATTATCCTGCCGCAGGCGCTGAAGATCGTGATCCCGCCGACGGTAGGCATCCTGCTGTCGGCCTTCAAAGACACTTCTCTGGTGGTTATTATTGCCCTCTACGACGTCTTGAAGACGACCAAGGTCACGCTGTCGAATCCCAAGTGGACCGGCTATTCAACCGAGGCCTACATTTTTCTGGCGATTCTCTACTTTATCTGTTGTTACTCTATGTCGAGCTACAGCCGTAAACTTGAAAAAGAACTGCACACGGGTCGCTGATGCACATGGGCTGATGAGACAACCGAGCCGCTGTTCAAGCAGGCCGCAATTTGCGAGAGGATTATGAACGAGACCGAAAAGCAGACAACCACAGTGCCCGCTAACAAGCCGATCATAGAAATCAACGGTATGCACAAATGGTTTGGTGATTTCCATGTACTCAGTGACATTAACCTGCATGTGCTACCGCAGGAACGAATTGTTGTCTGTGGCCCTTCAGGTTCAGGCAAGTCGACCCTGATCCGCTGTATCAATCGGCTTGAGGAACATCAGCGTGGCCAGATCATCGTTAACGGTACGGAACTGACCAACGACATCAAAAACATTGAAAAGGTGCGTGCCGAGGTCGGTATGGTCTTTCAGCACTTCAATCTTTTTCCACATCTGACTATTGTCGAGAATCTGACTCTGGGGCCGATCTGGGTGCGTAAAACGCCGAAGAAAGAGGCGGAAGAGATGGCGATGATGTACTTGGAGAAGGTCCATATTGCCGAACAGGCAGAGAAATTCCCGGGTCAGCTCTCCGGTGGACAGCAGCAACGGGTGGCGATCGCCCGCAGTTTGTGTATGAAGCCGCAAATGATGCTTTTTGACGAGCCGACCTCGGCCCTTGATCCAGAGATGATCAAGGAGGTTCTCGACGTCATGATCGAGCTGGCTGAAGAAGGTATGACGATGCTTGTGGTGACCCACGAGATGGGGTTTGCCAAGAGTGTTGCTGACCGGGTGATGTTCATGGATGAGGGGCAGATCGTTGAGCAGAACAATCCGCATGATTTCTTTGATAATCCGCAGCATGAGCGGACTAAGTTGTTTCTTAGTCAGATTCTCTAAGCCCCTGAGAGTTTGTTTTAAATCTCCTCGAACCGATTCTTCTCAACATTCTTACGCGTCCTCTGTGGATCAAAAATCCTCCCATTCATGGCAATATAAACCCCCTCCGAAAGAATCTGTGTCGCCATCATCGCGCCGGCGATATTGAAAACAGCATCGGTAAGACGGAAGCGGGCCGGTTGCATGGCTCCGGTCAGGACGATGGTTTTGCCGGGGATGTCGGCCAGCACCCTGGCCGTGGTAATCATGGTGTCAGTGCCGTGGGTGATGACGATCTGCGAAGCTGTGGAATCCAGAACGGCCTGGCGTACGGTTTCCCGATCCTCATCAGTCAGCTCAAGACTATCTTTGCGAAGCAGTGAGGTGACCTGGTAATCAATACTCAGGTTTGCTTCACGCAGAACCTCGAGAATCTGCGGTTCACCCACTTCGAAGGTGCTTTTGGCATCGAAATAGACTTTGTCGATGGTGCCGCCGGTGGTGAATATTTCAAGCTGCATTCAAGCCTCTCTTCGTCTGAAGTTCTGTCGTTTTTATAAATCTATACATGGGTGTCGGCTTGTCAATGCGGTACAAAAAGAAAGGGCGCCAAAATGGCGCCCTTTCTGATGAAATATTTTGTCTGCAATCAGACCATTGGACCTGCTTGAGTATAATCAAACTCGTCATTGTCGGTCACATACTTCTTGAAGTTCTCGATGAACATGCCGGCCAGTTTGTTAGCAGTGTTGTCAAAGTCCTCTTTGTCGCCCCAGGCGTTGCGGGGGTTAAGGAGCTGTGCGTCAACACCGGGTAGGGTCTTGGGAATGTTGAGGCGGAACCAACGAGTCTGGTCGAATTCAACATCGTTGATGCTGCCATCAAGAATGGCGTTGATGCAGGCACGGGTCGCCTTGATGCTCATGCGACTGCCGACACCGTAACCTCCGCCAACCCAGCCAGTGTTGACCAGGTAAGCATTAACATTGTGTCCATCCATCTTCTCGCCGAGCAGTTTGGCGTAAACCGTGGGGTGCAGCGGCAGGAAGGCTTCACCAAAGCAGGCGGAGAAGGTCGCCTGTGGTTCGGTAACTCCACGTTCGGTTCCTGCAACCTTGGCAGTGTAGCCGGAGAGGAAGTAGTACATCGCCTGCTCCTTGGTCAATTTTGAGACCGGAGGCAAAACTCCAAATGCATCGCAGGTGAGGAAGATAATGTTCTCCGGGTGACCACCTTTGAGGCTGGGATCGTGGTTATCAATATGATCAATC
>JAUWTX010000039.1 GCA_030614505.1 Desulfuromonadales bacterium | reverse complement strand
GATTAAAGGACTTCCTAAATGTCTCTATCAAAAAGAAGCCGTTTTTCTTCTCGTAAGTCGTGACTTCTAGGACAGATAACGGTTTGAGATAAGCGGCGGTGTGTATATTGATATTGAGTAAATTATTATCTTCGGTCTTTACTGAATATAAAAAAAACAAACTTGAGTATTGCTATGAAAACAACGAAATACAGTAAGAACATTATGAGGTGTTCTATGTTTTCGTTCACTTGATTCACCCCTGAAAAAACTGGCTTTTAATCTTTAGATCCATTCAGCTATTGTCGTTCATACCCTACTCAGTTGTGTTTAAAAAAGCTTTGAATTGATTTCAAGTATTCTGGAGCAAGGTCTACAAACTGGAGTCCTATACCAGGCGGAAGCTCAGGTTTCCTTGGTTTGTCCTTCAAGTTTACCCAGGCTACCTTCGCTCTACAGGTAACTATTTTGTTTTCATCCGGCAGGGAGAAGCTTAAAAGTAATCTTTCATTGACAGAAAATGGGGTTTCAGTTTTGAGGAAAAGTCCGCCGCTACACATGTCAATACTAAAGTCACAAAGCAGCATTTTTTGAGATGGACCGTAGTAAACATGCAACTCAGATTTCAAGCATTTTCTTGGGTTTTTAGTTGTCGGTATTTCTGAATTTGTCTCCATAGTAAATCTCCGAAAGTTACCTAAATAAGATTTCGAGATTTTACACCTGTCAAGCGGCCAACTGCGGAGCAACAATTGCTAGGTTTTACTTTGAAAAGAAAGCATGAACTTTCTGTTATGTACAAGTTGCAAGGGCCAAGCCAACAAGATTCAAGCGTCCAGAAGAACCAAATCCCACAGAAATTCTATTTAGGTTGTTAAGTAGTCAGTGGGAAGACGGTTGATACTGCCCATTTTGGTCATCGGACTATACAGCAAAACCAAATGGCCACCGAGGATTGAACCCGTGTGGCCATAAATTCATGCATTAAATAGTCTCCCAAATATCTCTATCAAGAAGAAGCCGTTTTTTACCTCAGAAGTCGTGATTTATGAGAAATGTTTACTGAGTCATTTATTCGTCGAGAGTGATAACAAAATCCCTGTTGCATGTCTCGCATGTAGCAACAACGAAATTATTTAACTTATGGTCAAAACCAACAAAATAGCTTAAGGAAATATTGTTTGGTTGTTGGCAATTGTCACATTGTAACGTTATTGATCTGACCTCTGGCAAGCGACCCTCCGTTCTCATTCTACGAGTAAGTCATCGGAGTATAACAGGTGCATCTCAAATTTATCTCACAGCAAAGCAGTCAAGAAATGGCCGCACGGAGAGTAAACCACTTGACCTTAGTTTTATGATTAAAGAACGTCCGATTGATAGCATGCAATAAGGCGGCTATTTCCGTCTCGGCAGTCGTGACATACGAGACAAGCCTCAACCGAATCGGCTGAGGCTTGTGGATAATCTTAAACAAGACGCATTATCTATTTACTACTTATTGTCTCCAGCAATTCGGTTTTTATCTTGCATTGTGAGACCTTTGAACATTTTCAATTGATCAGCAAGTCTGACTTCACTCACCATAAAACCTATTTTGTCCATGACCTCGAGATCTTCGATACTAGAGAGGATTACCCCTTCCAGGACCTTCTGGCGGGAGATGCCAAGTCTTTCCGCATATAGATCGAGCTGTTCTTTCTCTTGGTCTGTTAGATAGAGTGGAACCATCTTACGTTCAAGATGTGCCATAGTGATCGTCCTTAGCTGAAAATAACAACATATTACCAAACTGCATGAAGTGATGATAACCAGTGTTTAGTAATTTATTTTCAGGTGAGGGTTTCGGAGTTGCTATGTGTCTTCTGGTTGTCTTTGATGTTGACGCTTATCCCACATGCTGAGCACACACGTGCTTTGATCCGGTCAAGGTCTTTTGTGAATTGCCGAATTTGATTCTGGCAATCAGGACAGGTAAGAAAAAAAGATTCCATGTACATGGGGGGGAACATAAAGAGTTTAGCTTAAGGAATCAACTTAAAATATTCTTATTGACCCTCTCACATTGGTAGGATGTCTTCAGATAGGCAAAGAGGAGAAATTCTTAGTACCCCTCAACTGTCACACGCCCTAGCATGAACCAGGGCCGTGGCTTACAGGGCACTATTGACAGGTGAGGTTGATAAATGAGCTTTCTGTGAACCCAAAACAACCTCAAGGATAGTTTTTAGTTGGCTTCCTTTAAATGGTTTTTCCAAGAAGGTTGATATGCCAACGCTTTTTGCCTCTGCAATTCTGATCTTATCACTTTCACCCGTCATTACAATGATAGGTACGTATTTACCCTCTGGTATTTCTCTGACTCTTTTTATAAATGCAACTCCATCCATACCTGGCATATTGAGGTCTGTGACTATCAGATTGTATTGATTAGTCTCAAGCAGTTGACAACCTTCATGGCCGCTTTTCGCAACAGTTGCCACATAGCCAAAAGCGGCAAGCATGTCTCTCAGCATCATAAGCATTAAAGGTGAATCATCAACGACAAGTATGTCTTTTTTCATGATTACTTATCCCTTAAAGAGTTGCCAGTGATGTCCTAAACCCCTGGCGGATAATACATCTGGAATCATGTCTCAGGATCATGCAGGACAAGACATTTCAAAAATATTTGCTACCACACAGGTTCTATTTCCATAAAACTTGATATAGAGGCTAGGTCCTCGGGAGAAAGGTCAACAAATTCGACGCCCATACCTGGTGGCAATTTTGGTTTACTAGGATCTTTCTTGTTATTTACCCATGCAACCCTCGCTCTACACGAAACTTTTTCTTTGTTTTGCTCAGATAGAGTAAAAGTCAGCATTAAGTCTTCACCAACATCAAAGGGCAATTCAGTCTTAATATAAAGACCTCCACTGCTTAAATCTATGCTGTACCCACTGAGCATGATTTCTTGCGAATTTCCGTAATAAACTCGAATTTCAGCTTTAAGTCGATGTTTATTCATATATTTAGTTTGTCCTCCACATAGACCTTACACAGCCTAAGACCGTGGTTAATAAGACTATACTGCTGACCCTTCTAGCCCGATTAACCAAGTTTCCAGAGTTTTAAAAGTTACCGGCTTTTGAAGCACATGACATCCTAGACGATTCGCATTTTTAAGCGATTGCTCGGTAATTTTGTTAACCATTAGGGCCTTTCGGTATGTGGCAATCTTACAGCCATTTTCAATTTGGCATTCAATAAAACTCAAGCCGTCAATTGCAGGCAAATCTTTATCTATGAGCAGGGTGTCTGCGCAAGGCTTAGTGGTGGAACATTGCTGTGCACCTGGTTGTAGCGCTTTACAAACTAAGGGGTCTGAAAGAAGAATGGGCTTATACCCCAACTTCTCGGAATAGCCTCCGAGTACGTCCCTAACGCTGTCTTCATTTTCAATAATCAACATACTGCGCATGTTGCAAACCTCCCGTATTTGAGCAAATCAAGCAAAACACAAACAAAAAGCCACCCCCTGATCTAGTGGATGGCTTGTCATCTTCTCTCGTTCGTTCCCCCTGGCAACCCGGCTATCCATTACTGGACCCGTGGCTTTGCGTCGCTGAATTACTCCAGTTTTGCCTCTACAGATAGTCAATGTATCAGAAACCTAGATTTGTGGGAATCATTTAATGTGCTGGCAGTTTCGTTTCTTTGTTCGTTGGAAGGTATCCTATAAGTTGTTCCAAGAGATTTTACAGGCCAAAAACAGGGGTTTGGTCAGTGTCCTGAATACCCTGACAAATATGAAATGACCAGCAAGGACCGAACCCTGGTGGCCAACATTTTGTGGATTAACGAGCTTCCTAAATATCTCTATCAATAAGAAGCAGTTTTTTGCCTCGGTAGTCGTGGTTTCTAATAGTTGGTTATTTTGGGCTTGGGGAAGAATTATTCAAGATTCAAAAAGGCTCAATTAAAACCAAAAAGCGTCTGAGCATGTAAAATACATAAATGACAAAACTAACAGCTTCTAAAATCTTCCTTGCTTTCCTGAAACTTGGGCTGACTTCATTTGGTGGGCCTGTCGCCCACTTGGGCTATTTCCGTGATGAGTTTGTAACAAGGCGACGTTGTTTGAAAGAGGACACATATGCAGACTTAGTTGCCCTCTGCCAATTTTTGCCTGGACCCGCCAGTAGCCAGGTTGGGATCGGCATAGGTATATCACAGGCAGGTATACGAGGAGGTCTGGCCGCCTGGGCAGGCTTTACTTTGCCTTCGGCTCTAGCTCTCATCCTGTTCGCTTACGGAATCATGGCACTTCATGAATCTGTTGTTGAAGTCGGCTGGCTCCATGGTCTCAAGGTTGCGGCAGTTGCAGTAGTTGCCCAGGCAATATGGGGGATGGCCAGGGCGCTATGTCCGGATAAACCACGTAGGATCGTAGCTGTTTTGGCAGCAATGCTTGCATTGACTTGGCCTGGTGTTCCAGGTCAAATGGCAGCTATCATTGGTGGCGCGATTCTTGGGTTGTCCAGCCTTCGCTACGAGCAGACGATCACTCACGAACCTCATCTTTTTGCTCCAAGCAAAAAAAGTGCGGTTATAAGTCTCGGCCTGTTTTTTGGGCTGTTGCTTATTTTGCCATTATTGGCTGCTGGTGGCTCCCAGTGGTTCGCCCTTGCCGATAGCTTCTATCGTTCTGGATCACTGGTTTTTGGTGGGGGGCATGTTGTGCTGCCTTTACTTCAGGCAGAAGTTGTTAATTCAGGTTGGATCAGTAAAGATATGTTTCTGGCTGGATACGGTGCAGCCCAGGCGGTTCCGGGACCACTCTTCACCTTTTCCGCCTACTTGGGTGGGGCCTTGGAGGTTGCACCCAATGGTTTGGTCGGAGGTCTGCTCTGTCTGCTCTCAATCTTTTTGCCTTCTTTTCTGTTAGTCGTTGGCATCCTTCCTTTCTGGGAGGGTTTGAGAAAGAATCAAAGTGTAAGACAGTCACTTGTTGGTATCAATGCAGCCGTCGTCGGCCTGTTGCTAGCCGCTTTCTATGATCCTGTCTGGAGTAGTGGGATTCTTTCAGCGGGAGACTTCCTTCTCGCCTTGGCAGCCTTTGGTCTTTTGATGTTGTGGAAAATTCCGCCCTGGCTTGTTGTTGGCGTAACCGGACTAGGTGGAGCCATTATTTCTTCTTTTGCTTAATATGCAAATATGTCTTTTGAGTCTAATGCTCAGGAGGCTGTCGGCCTGTAAAGGATTTTGAGTTTACAAAAAGATGTTTGCTAACAATCCTCTCACATCGTTTTAGATGACAATAACCGGGGCTTTCATGCTGTTTACTGAAGCCCTGGACTTATGAGAGAGCTTGAACTTGTTGTTCGAATTTAGACCGACCGCCCCGTTGTAGACTCGAGCGAAAACCAGACCAACCCTACCCTCCCTCAACGATTCCTGTCAACACTGAACCAAACTTACAATTTGAGTTAGAATGATATGAAGAAACAAAAGGAAACAAGTTTAAGCCATAAACATAAGGAGAATTCAAATGACATACAAAATAATGTCGGTATTCGCGGTTCTGACCGCAGGGCTCGTATCTCTCGTAACAACCGCACAAGCGGATGAAGTCGAGATCACCTCTGTTCAGGTCTCTGAACAGATATACATGCTTGAGGGAAAAGGCGGCAATATCGGACTGTTTATCGGCAAAGATGGAACTTTTCTGATTGATGATCAGTTTGCCCCTCTCACGGAGAAAATTATAGAGGCGATCAAGTCGGTTGGTGGCGACCACCCTAAATTTCTGATTAACACCCACTACCACGGAGATCACACGGGTGGAAACGAAAACCTCGGCCAGGGGGGTACTCTGATTTTTTCTCACGACAATGTGCGTGAACGCCTGAGTGCTGGCTCTTTTATCGAAGCGTTTGATATGAAACGAGCGGCAGTTACCAAGGAAGGCTTACCGGTGGTAACTTTTTCCGAAGATATCAGTTTTCACCTTAACGGCGACAGCGTCCAGGCCATACATGTACCCCACGCCCATACCGATGGTGACAGTTTTATCTATTTTAAAGCAGCCAATGTTATCCATGCCGGAGATATTTTCTTTAATGGTTTCTACCCTTTTATCGATGTCAAACATGGTGGTTCCCTCAAGGGGATGATCGAAGCAGCTGATACGGTTTTGTCGTTGGCTGACGATAAAACGAAGATTATCGCAGGACACGGCCCCCTGGGGAACAAGGCAGAGTTGGAAAATTTCCGCCAGATGCTTGCAACCGCCTATGAACGGTTGAGAACGCTTAAGGAAGGCGGGAAAACGGCCCAGGAAGCGATTGCCGCAGCCCCCTTGGCCGACCTTGAGGAAACCTGGGGCGATGGACTCTTCACAAGTGATCGCTGGATCGAGTTGATCTATTTCGGAGTTTATTAAGTAGTGGCCATCCGGAAACACCGGATGGATATGAGTGCAGTTTTCGATTTGGAAACGAGCAGTTTTTCGCAAGGTCAAGGGAATCAAGCGTTTGCGCGGAGGCGTACATCGGTACGCCGCACAAGCAAACGTGCCGGTTGACGCAGAGATTGCGGAAAAGGGCCGTTTCCGGACGAAAACTAAGTAAAACTCCATCGACTACTTGTGAACACCCGAAGGTTGTTTAACATTGTTGTGCATGCTGCTTGCAACACAATGACACTCTTCGAGGAGGTTTCATTATGGCAAAAGCAAAAGGAACGATCGGCATCCTGACCGGTGGTGGAGACGTCCCGGGGCTCAACCCTGCCATCCGCGCGGTAACCGTACGAGCATTGCGGGAAGGCTACCGGGTTTTGGGTATCCGGCGCGGCTGGGCCGGGCTAGTCGACCTGGTCCCCGACGCACATGCGGACAACAGCAGCTGCGTTCAGGAACTGACTGAAGAGATCGTCAATCGGGCCGGCCGCACCGGCGGCACTTTCCTGCACACCTCGCGGACCCGACCGAGTCACCTGCCAGACACCAACGTCCCGCCACATCTGCTCGATCGCTACAGCGACCAGATCAACGACGTCACTCCGGAAGTCCTGAAGAACATCGACTTCCTCGGTCTCGACTTCCTCATCCCGATCGGTGGTGACGATACCCTCAGCTACGGTAAACGACTGCACGAAGAAGGGGTCAAGGTAGTAGCCATCCCCAAAACCATGGACAATGACGTCCCCGGCACCGACTACTGCATCGGCTTCTCCACCTGCGTCACCCGAACCATCGAGCTGACCCATCGACTGCGCACCAGCGCCGGTTCCCATGAACGTTTTCTGGTCCTTGAGGTGTTCGGTCGCTACGCCGGGTTCTCCGCCATCCTGCCGGCCATGGCCGGGGCCGCCGACCGCTGTGTCATCCCGGAGCATCCGTTCTCAATGGAACACCTCTGCGACCTGCTCAGCCACGACCGGCGCAAGCATCCGAGCAACTACTCGGTGGTGCTGATCTCCGAAGGGGCCACCATGACACATCACGACGACATGCTCTATGAGAGCAAGGAGACCGATCAGTACGGCCACATGAAACTTGGCGGTATCGGTGATCAGGTGGCGACCCAGCTTAAAGCCCTGTCACCGAGATTCAACGGAGGCCGCCGGGTCAATGTCCTCAGCCAGCGTCTCGGCTACCTGGTCCGCTGCGGTGATCCCGACGCGATGGACTCGATCGTGCCGATGGCCTTCGGCAACCTGGCGTTCGACCTGGTGCTCTCCAACACCTCAGGGCGCCTGATCAGCCTGCACAACGGTTGCTACGATACGGTGCCGATCGATGTGGTCACCGGCCACAAGAAGGTCGTCGATGTCGACAAGTACTACAACACGGAACGACTGCGCCCCAAGTACGAGTCGTTCCATCGTCAGCCGACCTTCATTATGACCAGCGACGTTTAAAAATCACACTCTCTTGTTCTGCTTGCATTGTGTCTGTCAATACAGTTTCGATTTATAACGGTTCAGTCATAAGCCCAAAAGAAAAAGGCAGCCACATGGCTACCCTTTTCTCGATCCGGCTCTGAAGGAGGCAAAACGATCAGAAGCGGACCAGCGCTCCGGCATAAGGACCGGAGAAACTTGTATCGGTAACTACAACGCTATCATCTACTTCTATATCGAGATAGCGATAATCAGCAAAGAAACGAAAAACACCCAGCTGCAGCGCAGCTTCAACAAGACGGTCATCTCTCTCATCTATTCCCGACCCATCAGCAACATCGAGAGCGGTTTGTGTGGAACTATTCGCAAGTACGACAACTTTTCCGGACGAATTCAAAGCAGTATAATCAGCCTTGCCTGAGAACGTTTCAGCAGCTAATGCTGGTGAAGCAAGGAAACCGAGGAGAGCAATGATGGAGAGTATTTGTTTGAAGAAAAACATGTGGCACCTCCTGTTGTTGTCAACCTGACCAGCAGGTCACTTCTCGTGTTGTTACCATTAGCAAGAGCAAGGTACGTTCCAACTCGAGCAATTAGACCCAAAGCAAATCGATACATCCCAAACTTCAAGGAGTTATCTATACTTATTATTTTCTCAGGAATTCAGGCCCCTGGCTTGTAACAACTCAGCGCTGACAATGTGGGGCATGGGGCAAGGTGAAATAACGATGTCGAGATTCAGGAGCAAAACGAAGAAGAGGTAAAATAATGATGCAGTGATGAAGCAACCAACTATTTGAGTGACAAGAGACGAGCGAATTAATGTGAAGCCGTACTATCTTTTGTTAACAGTTTCAGCTCTATTATTTCTAGACTTTATCGGCCAACATCCGCTCAATCTGGTTGAGCACATCTATCGTCTGGAAAGGCTTGGTCATGAAGCCATTGGCACCGGCCCTGCGCCCTGTTTCCAGGTCACCATCAGCACCGCGAGCGGTCAGAAACATCACCGGGATATCTTTTGTGTCCTCGTTCTCTTTCAGATACTGACATACCTTGAAGCCATCGATATCCGGCATCATGACATCCAGCAGAATCATATCCGGCTGTTCCTGGCGGGCCATGACGATTCCCTTCTGACCACAGTCTGCATAGAGCAGCGTATAACCTTTGATACGGACAATTGCTTCAAGCAGGCGAAAAACGGTCTGGTGATCGTCAATCAGCAAAATCCTTTTCTTTTCACTCATCAATCGCTTCCTCCTCTGTCAGGCTGAGACTGACGCGATAAACATCACTGCTTGGCAGGCCATATTCCTTGGCGATCAGTTTAACCGCTTCACGGCGCGACAGGTCACTTTCATTCAGCAGTTTTCGCAAGGCATCACGCACATTCATCTGCGGCCCCTGCGTGCTGGGAGGAAGAATCAGAACCAGTTCTCCCCTCGCCGGTTCCTGTTCAAAGCGAGTGACTGCTTCGGCCACTGTGCCGCGAAAAAACTCCTCGTGCAATTTGGTCAGTTCACGAGCTACCACCAACTGACGTTCGCCACCCAGAATATCAACCAGATCGATCAGGGTTGCCGCCAGGCGATGTGGCGCCTCGTAAAAAATCAGCGTGCGCTGTTCACCGTTAAGTTTCCTGAGCAAATCAGCACGGGCCTTGGCCCGTTGCGGCAGATACCCTTCAAAAGCGAAACGATCGGTGTTCACTCCAGCGGCACTTAAAGCGGTGATCAATGCCGACGGCCCGGGAATCGGCACAACTGGAATCCCGACAGCGTGGCAGGAAGCGATCAGACGGTAACCGGGATCGGCGATACAGGGTGTGCCGGCATCACTGATCAAGGCAATATCTTCACCCGCCTGCAACCGCTTGACCAACATTGACTGGCGCTGCTGTTCGTTATGATCGTGATAAGACACCAGCGGCTTTTTAATGCCAAAACGGGCAAACAGTTTGCGACTGTGGCGTGTGTCTTCTGCAGCCACCAGGTCAACTTCGCTGAGGATTCTCACCGCCCGATAGGTGATATCTTCAAGATTACCGATCGGTGTTGCAACCACGTAAAGGGTGCCCACGTGACCTGCTCTCTGCTCTGCGCCCCCCATTCTCTGCTCTTCAGTCATACCGCTCAGGAGTCCTTCTCAGCAACCTGGTCAAGTTCAGCCAACCAGAGAGCGGCACTGGCATCACTTGGCATACGCCAGTCGCCACGCGGCGACAAAGAAACACTGCCGACCTTCGGGCCATCCGGCAGACAAGAGCGTTTAAACTGCTGGGCAAAGAAACGACTATAAAAGAGCCGCAACCATTTGAGGATCTCTGCTTGCGAGTAGTCTCCAGCGAAGGCCCGACAAGCCAGATCGAGAATTTTGCGTGGGGCGAACTGGTTGCGGACAACCTGGAACAGGAAAAAATCGTGCAGCTCGTAGGGACCGACATGCTCCTCGGTTTTCTGGCTGATGTCACCGTCTTCATCGGGCGGCAGCAGTTCCGGAGAAACCGGCGTGGCACAGACATCGTGCAGAACCTCGGAGGCTCGTCCACTGAACTCGGATTCCGCACACCATTCGATCAGGTAACGCACAAGTGTTTTGGGGACGGATGCATTGACACCGTACATCGACATGTGGTCGCCGTTGTAGGTTGCCCAGCCAAGAGCCAGTTCCGACAGGTCACCGGTGCCGACCACGAATCCGCCGATCTGGTTGGCCAGATCCATGAGAATCTGGGTGCGCTCGCGAGCCTGGGAATTCTCGTAGGTAATATCATGCTTCTCAGGATCTTGACCGATGTCTGCAAAGTGTTGATGAACCGCTGCGTCGATACTGATTGTCCGCAGGCTCACGCCAAGCTCCCCGGCGAGAGTCTCGGCATTGCCTCGCGTTCTGCGGGTAGTGCCGAAGCCGGGCATGGTGACCGCCAGGATATCGTCGCGTGACCAGTTGAGCCGGTCGAAAGCTTTGACTGTCACCAGCAACGCCAGGGTGGAATCAAGTCCGCCGGAGATCCCCAGGACCACTTTTTGACTACCGGTGTGCATCAGGCGTTTCATCAACCCGGTCGTCTGAATGGCAAAAATTTCTTCGCAGCGGGCCTGTCGTTCTTCGACAGCAGCCGGTACAAAAGGAGTCTTGGCAATCGGGCGCAACAGCTCGTCCGCCTGACGTTCTGTGACCTCAACCGGCACCAGCAGAAAGTCCTGGTCAGCCTGACTGGCAGCATAACTGTTATTGCGCAGACGTTCGTGGACCAAACGCTGGATATCAATATCAGCCATGGCGATCTGAGAAGTAAATTGGAAACGCTGCGTTTCATCAAGGATCTGGCCATATTCTGCAATCAGAGAATGTCCGGAAAAGACCAGGTCGGTGCTTGATTCACCCGGACCGGCCGATGCGTAAACATAGGCGGCCAGGCAACGGGCAGACTGGGACTC
>JAUWTX010000262.1 GCA_030614505.1 Desulfuromonadales bacterium | reverse complement strand
GACAATATTATTTTTTGAATAGCTTAATTAGCAAAGCACAATAATGCAGGATGTCAATGCCGGCAGGAATCTTTATCTCGCATAAAATATGTTGGCACGGGATAGAAACCCTCGTATTTTGTGAGGGTTAATTTATTGCTTGTCGAATTGGCAGGTATGGACTTTTTATTGCCGGTTGCTGTATGGTGCCATTGCTAACCAAAAAAGTAGTTAATAGTGCAGCTATGAAAACCAGTTACAATCGAGGTTGATTATGAACATTTCCCAAATGAAGCAGGTCTTGGCCGAAATCCTCACCAAAACTGATTTGACCCCTTGTATTGTGGGCCATCGTGGTGTTGGCAAAAGTGCCGGGGTCATACAGGCCTGCAATGAGATTGGGCGGCAGTATGTGGCTTTGCGACTTGGCCAGATGGAGGTTGGTGATCTGGTCGGTATTCCTTACCGTGAAGAGAAGATCATGCACTGGTCACAGCCTTCCTGGTGGCCAGCTGATGATGCGCTGGAAACCATCATCCACTGCGATGAACTGAACCGTGCTCAACAGGAGGATACGCTGCAGGCAATTTTCCAGTTTGTTGAACCTCCGGTAGAGGGACAGCCGCGGAGTTTACACACGCATACTCTCCACCCGAAACATAAAGTGGTTGTCTCCATCAATCCACCCGATGGCAGCTACCAGGTGGCAACCCTCGACCGGGCGCTAATCGATCGCATGGTGATGATCTACGTGGAGACCGATTACAACTGCTGGGCTCGTTATGCCAGAGAGCAGCAGTTCGACGAGGGGGTCCAGCAGTTCATCTCAGCCTATCCGAACCTGCTGGCAAAACCGGGGGCTCCGCTGGATATGCAGATGGAGCCGACTGAGCGAGCCTGGGAGATGGTCAGTACACTGCGCCGTTCTTGCCACTTTCCTGCCGACCTGGAGATGGAGATTTACGCAGGGATTGTCGGCCAGGAGGCCGCGGTCAGTTTTCTGCGTTGGACTCGCGAGCAGAAAGAGCGTCCGATTTCGGCCCGACAGGTACTCGATGCCTGGGCGGAAGTCGCAGACCGGGTGAACAATCAACGCGATGACCTGCAAGCAGTAACTCTCAACGATATAGTGACCACACTCGAAGTTGATCCGGTCATGACATTGGAACAGGAACAGAACCTGGTTGCTTATATTGGTTCACTACCGCGTGACCTGCGTTTTGGATTGGTCAAGGCGCTGGTGAAAATTCCCGACGTCGCAGCTGTGCTCTGCAAGGATGACTACGATGATGTCATTCTCGAAGCGATTGAGACAATCAGTCGGGAAGCGTCTTAAAACCGGTGGCGGGTAGCGGGTAGCGCGTGGCGCGAAAAAGCCTTTGTCTTTAATGTTTCCTTCGCTACCCGCCACCCGCCACCCGCCACATACTTCATATGTCTGCTGAAATCCTGAAATTTCCCACCCCAAAAGAGGCCTGCGATGATTCTCGCCGGGTTGTTGAAAATGCTGTAGTGCGGTTGCTGAAGAGCAAGCCTTTCTATGGGCACCTGTTGCTCGCTTTCCGGCGGCGTGTCGCTGTGGGCAAGCATGCCGTTGGCGTGACGGTCGCTAATGGCACCCCGATCCTCTCGGTCGATCCTGACCGCTTCTCCGAATATACTGCCGACGAACAGCAGGCCATGCTTGAACACGGAATCAAGCACTTGTTGCATCTCCATCCTGTGCGCGGATGTGGCCAGCATCGTCTGACCTGGGACGTAGCCACCGATCTGGCGATCAACCCTTTCATTGAAAACATGCCCGAACAAGCGCCGTTCCCTGCGAAGTATCAATTGGAGGATGGCCTTGCTGCCGAAGAATATGCACGATTACTGACACCGGCTTTCGACACTGGTAATCTTGAAGGTGCAGGGATCGGCAATGCCGATCGTGATACTGGTGGCCAACATGGAGAGGGCTTTGAAGAACTGCTTGATGAACAGGCCATTTCCTGCCCCATTGATGACCACCAGATCTGGAGTGAAGCCGACAGTACTCCTGAATGCCTCGCCGAACAGGCCGTACGTGACCTGGTGCGTGAAGCTCATCGTAAAGCGCATGGCGAGGTGCCGGAGGATATCAAGGAGGTCGTCCAGGGATGGCTGGCACCACCGACAATCCCCTGGCGGCAGGTACTGAGTCAGTTCATCGGTACCGCTGGACGTATCGGTCGGCAAAGCACCTGGCAGCGTCAGCATCGCCGTTTTCAGCACAACACCCCGGGGACCCGCAAACGTCGTCAACTCAACCTGTTGGTTGCTATCGATGTCAGTGAATCGACTGACGAAGGCCCCTTGCGTGAATCCTTCGCTCGCGAATTGTTGCAGATTTCCCGCGGTCGCGACAGCCTGATCACGGTGCTCTATGCGCACAGCCGTATCCGTCGTATCGACCAGTTTCGCAGCAGCCAGGCTGTGGTGGAAGTGTTTCACGGTGGCGGTTTCACGGACCTGCGGCCAGTGTTTGAATATGCCCGGCAGATGCACCCGCTCCCGGCGGCGATTATTTACCTGACCGATGGTTTTGGACCTGCTCCGGAGGAGATGGAGTTCCCGACGCTTTGGGTTCTCACACCGGAGGGGGAGAAGCCCGTGAAGTGGGGGGTTGAGCTAAGGCTTGGTGAGGGATGAGAAACCGGGACGCGGGACGCGAAAACCTTTAAGGAACGAGGGATTAAATGGCAGACCAACAGAAACCAATGACCGAGGAGTCGATCAAGGGAATACTGGAAGTGGCTGGCGCGCGAGTGATGTCTCGTGGTGGTCGTACCGAGAATTACGGGGCTCCGAGGGATTTCTCTTTTGAAGTCAAAGGAGCTTTTGCGAATGGCTTGATGCTGCATATTGTCGCTCGACAGTACGATTACCGAGATCCGTGGGAGACCGCTGGTCGGATCAATGTGGTGGTTGCTGTTGCTCTGTTGCGTGACGGAACTTATTCTGAATTGCCAAAGGGGTATGACTGGTTTCAGGGTAAGGATGAGGAGACTGGTGTTGATGAGGATGGGGTGATGGAGATTGTTGACTGCGTCAAGGGTTTGAATCCTAAGTTGTTCAAGTTGCAGGTATTGACTGGGGATCTTTGAGGATTACAAATCAAACCCTGAAAAACTTTATTTAACCTCCATCTTCCCAGCATGGTCAGCAACAACCCGACCTATATGAAACGCATTGCAGCCAGCCGCTTCAAGTTCTGTGGTGAGTTGTGACAACTTGTCAACTGACACAGAAATCAGCAACCCACCAGAAGTCTGCGGATCTGCAAGAATATCCACGACCTCGATAGCCACTTGCTCGCGATTGACCACTTTAGGCATATAGTGTTCGCGGTTGCGATAGCTACCGACCGGTACCAGGCCGATCGCGGCCAGCTCCATGACCTGCGGGTAGATGTGCAGGGCTGCGGCATCAATCTCAAGACCGACCCGACTGGCTTCGGCCAGTTCCAGAGCGTGACCGAGCAGGCCGAAACCGGTGATGTCGGTGCAG
>JAUWTX010000158.1 GCA_030614505.1 Desulfuromonadales bacterium | reverse complement strand
GCCATCGTTACCGGCACTGGAGCTGTAAGCCTCCAGGCCATCAAGGCCTAAGACAATAAACTCGTCAAGCAACTCCGAGAGTCGTTCATCGCTGACATCGATAAACGGCGGATGGGCAAGGACTGCACAGCCACCGGCTTCGTGAATCAGGTTAATCGCCTCAGAGAGAGGAAAGAAACGTTTCGGTTCATTGCACGGCACCAGGTAACGGATAAAGGCCTCCTCCATACTACGCACGTAGCCTGCCGCAACCAGTGCCTGACCGATATGTGGACGGCCAAGTGTTCCTCCTGCGCGTTGTCTGACATCAGCAAAATCGAGTGGTTGGCGATCTTCATCCGCCAATCGCAGGTTGATGTTAGCCAGAATGCGTTCACTGCGTCCAGCCCGAAAATCCCTGAACTCGCCGAGAGCCTTTTGCAACGCAAAATTTTCGTGATCAAAGGCATAACCGAGCAGGTGAAGTTCATCCAGATCCTGCCAGAGAACCGAAAGTTCCACCGCCGGAATGATCTCAACACCATATTGTCGCCCGGCAGCAAGAGCCTCCGGGATACCGTCCACATTGTCGTGGTCTGACAGTGCGATCGCCCGCAAGCCAAGGGCTGCCGCTTCGGCAACCAGTTCAGTCGGAGTCAGGACACCGTCGGAGAAGGTGCTGTGAAGGTGGAGGTCAACCAGGTCAGGCATTGTAATCACCGATTGTTGAGAGAGGAAGATTTGGCTATATTAGCATATATTTGGTGGCGCGTGGCGGGTGGCGCGTGGCACGTACCACATCCTTTATAGATTGACATCCCCTCCCCAGCATGATTCCCTCTACGTAATTAATTGACCCCCGCAACAGGCCCCCATGAGCACTCTTCTCGAAGTTAAAAATCTGCAAACATTTTTCTTTACTGGCGATGGTCTGGTCAAGGCTATTGCCGGTATCGATTTCAGCATCGATCGGGGCGAAACCCTGGCGTTGGTGGGTGAATCCGGTTGCGGCAAATCGATAACCGCTCTCTCCCTGTTGCGGCTGGTTCCTGAACCGGGGCGCATCGTCGATGGTGATATTCTTTTCGATGGTGTCGATCTTCTGCACATGCCCGAAGAGGAAATTCGTCGGGTTCGTGGCAATCGTATCGGCATGATCTTCCAGGAACCGATGACCTCGCTCAATCCGGTCTTTCGAATCGGCAACCAGATCATGGAAACCCTGCAGTTACATCGTGGATACGACAAACAAAAAGCGACGGAAATCGCAATAGAGCTCTTGCACAAAGTCGGTATCCCGGATGCCGCCCAGAGGATCAAGGATTATCCCCATCAACTTTCCGGAGGCATGCGCCAGCGGGTTATGATCGCCATGGCCCTGGCCTGCGAACCGCAATTGCTGATTGCCGATGAGCCGACCACCGCTCTTGATGTCACTATCCAGGCACAGATCATGGACCTGCTCGGTCAGATCAAGGCTGAGCACGACATGGCAACTCTGCTGATCACCCACGACCTGGGCGTGGTTGCCGAGAATGCCGATCGGGTTGCCATCATGTACGCCGGGTTGATTCTGGAAACAGCGCCGGTGAAGGAATTATATAAAGATCCACGGCATCCTTACACCCGGGGTCTTCTAGCCTGTATTCCGCGTGTCGGCGAACGCCAGAAACGGCTGGTCCCCATCGAGGGGAGTGTTCCCAGAGCGGGCACTACTGATACAGGATGTTCTTTCCTCGAACGCTGCCCCGAAGCCTTCGCCCCATGCCGTAATGAACTCCCGCCACTCAAGGAAGTGCAACCAGGTCACTGGGTGCGCTGCTGGCAGGTGCAATAATGTCGACACTCCTGTCAGTTCAAAACCTGCACAAAGCCTTCAAGGTCAGTGCTAATCGTCCGGGAGCAGCGAAACAACTGCTTAAAGCTGTGGATGGTGTCTCCTTTGAGCTTAAAGTCGGCGAAACCCTCGGCCTGGTCGGCGAATCCGGTTGCGGCAAATCGACTACTGGCAAACTTCTTCTGCGCCTGATCGAGCCGGACAAAGGCATCATTCGCTTCGAAGGACAGCCGGTCACCGGCATACCGAAACGTGAGCTGATCGCCCTGCGGCGAAACATGCAAATGATTTTTCAGGATCCCTACTCGTCACTCAATCCACGCATGCGGGTCGGTGACATTATCGGTGAACCGCTGGTGATCCACGGCCTGGCAAAAGGACAGAAGGTCCGCGAACAAGTGCTCTCATTGATGGCCAAGGTTGGTCTCGCTACCGAGCACTTTGATCGCTACCCCCATGAATTTTCCGGCGGCCAGCGCCAACGCATCGGCATCGCCCGCACCTTGGCGGTACAACCACGCCTGGTGGTCGCTGACGAACCGGTCTCCGCACTCGATCTGTCTATCCAGGCCCAGATAATCAACCTTCTCAAGGATCTTCAAGAGGAGTTCGGCCTGACCTACCTCTTTATCTCCCACGATCTCGGTGTTATCGAACATGTCTGTGACAGGGTCGCGGTGATGTACCTGGGGAGGATTGTCGAGCTGGCCGATGCCGAGCAACTTTATCAACAGCCACGCCATCCCTATACCGAGGCCCTGCTCAACTCTGTGCCCGTTCCTGACCCACAGCATGTCCGACAGCATCAGATCTTAAGCGGCGAGATCCCATCACCGGTTGATCCACCGAGCGGTTGCCACTTTCATCCGCGCTGCCCTTACGTGCAGGAGATTTGCCGGCAGGAATATCCACCATTGATCGATCAGGCACCGGGGCACCAGGTTGCCTGTCATTTCAGTGGTGAAGTTGGGCGGTTTCGTCACTACATAACTTAACCATTGGCCATACGGAAATTAGGGAAGGTCAAAACAGGAGGAATATATGGGGAAAGAAACTGTAGCAGTCTATTGGGATTTTGAAAACATTCATGCCAGCCTGTACGACTCTGCCAATGGTAGCGGAAGCTATGGCCGTACTCAAAACAGGAGCAAACAGCAAGACTTGTTGCTTGATGTGCAAGCTCTGTACGATTTTGCAACAACATACGGAAATGTCGCCATCAATAAAGCTTATTGCAATTGGCAATGGTATGCAAAATATCGTCATTCCTTACTTAAATGTGCTGTCGAATTGATCCAGATATTTCCTCCAGGAGCGTCAGCAAAAAACGGCGCTGACATTAAATTGTCTCTTGATGCCATTGAGGATGTGATGAGATTCCCACATATTTCCTCTATTATCGTTATAGGTGGTGATAGTGACTTTATCCCCTTGGCTCAAAAAATTAAGGCGGCGGGAAAAGACTTGATTGGTATCGGTTGTAAAGCATCAACAAATCAGCATTGGGCCAACAGTTGCTCAGACTTTAAATATTACGAAACGTTCGTCGTTGACAGCCAGACAGCTGTAGGTATTGAAGAGGATGAATCGGACATCATAAAGATTAAAGATCCCGTTGAACTTTTATCAAAAGCGATCAAGCAAATTACTAAGAAGACTGGTGATGAGTGGGTCGTAAAGGCAGCGATCAGACCTATAGTGAAGCGTCTTGATCCTACCTTTGACGAATCAAATTACGAGTGCAAAACATTCGCAGAGTTGCTTAAAAAATACCATGGGAGCTTTCAAGTAAAGCAAGGAGAACACGACCATTTAGTCAGCTTGGTTACATAGTCATGGCTGCCAAAGCAAGCTAATATCTGCCCCAGATATGACAGCAACCGACTCATTAACTGTAATACTGCCCGGAAAGGTGTCGACAAATCTGATACCCTTCTGGAATTTCATCCCAGGAACCTGTCTGACTTGACGGGCTCCAAAATGACAGGAGATATTTGCATGCCGAGTTTTGATATTGTTTTCAAGGTGGATATGCAGGAGGTCGATAATGCAGTCAACCAGGCCCGTAAAGAGATCAATCAGCGCTACGATTTCAAGGGGACGCATAACGAGATCAGCCTGGAGAAAGATTGCATTGTTATTCTGGCCGCCGATGATTACAAACTGACCGCGGTGGTTGATATCCTGCGCGGAAAGCTGGCCCGTCGCAACGTCTCCCCCAGTTGCCTTGAGTTTGGCAAGAAGGAACCTGCCTCACTCGGTGCGATGCGCCAGCGCATCACGCTTCTTCAGGGGATAGACAAGGAACGGGGCAAGGAGATCGTCAAAGCGATCAAAGAGAGCAAGCTCAAAGTTCAGGCACAGATCATGGAGGACCAGGTACGCGTGAGCGGCAAGAAGATCGATAACCTGCAGGACGTCATTCAACTGCTCAAAGGCAAGGATTTCGGCATCGACCTGCAGTTCATCAATATGAGGGGCTGAGAGAAGTTAGAAGAGGGCTGTAAGGTTTAAGAACTTTACGACCTTAAAGCTTACAGCTTACAGCTGGCCGTTGTTACTTGCCATTGCAGCCTGGAACACCTCAATGACACAAGAAATATCCTCAGCTTCTATATCGTGATGAGTAACCAGCCGCAACTGACCGTAGCCACCAACCAGAATTCCTCGCACTTTGAGAAAACCAATAAGCCGGGACTGCTCTTCAGGGTCTATTGATACGAAGACCATGTTGGTTTGAACAGCATCCAGATCTACGTTAAGCCCATCGATCCTAGCCAGCCCCTCTGCCAGCATCGTGGCATGGAGATGGTCCTCAGACAGGCGTTCGACTTGGTGTTCCATAGCGTAGATTCCAGCCGCGGCCAGGATACCGGCCTGCCGCATGCCACCACCGGCCATTTTGCGCCAACGGTGCGCCCGATCAATAAACTCACACGAACCGACCAGAATTGAACCGACCGGAGCTCCAAGTCCTTTGGACAGGCAGAAAGATACAGAGTCGTAGTATCGGGTGATCGCGGACAATGAAACCTGCTGCCGGACGGCAGCATTGAAAACGCGAGCACCATCGAGATGCAATTTCAGGCCACACTCACGGGCTAAATCAGCCGCATCAGACTGGTACTCAAGAGGTAGCACCGTGCCAGCCTGAGTATTTTCGAGACAGAGCAAGCGGGTGATGGCAAAATGATCATCCTCCGGCTTAATGACTGCTGCTACTTGTGACAGATCGAGTGTTCCATCTTCCTCGAAACTGATCGGCTGCGGCTGCACACCGCCGAAAACAGCCGCCCCACCCGCTTCGTAACGGTAACAATGCGCCTGCTGCCCGGCAATATACTCTTCACCCCGCTGACAGTGTGACAATATTGCCAACAGATTGCCCTGAGTGCCGCTCGGCACGAACAACCCCGCCTCCATGCCGGCCATCTCTGCAGCCATTTCCTGCAAGCGGTTGACAGTCGGATCTTCAGCGTAGACATCGTCCCCTACCTCGGCCTCAAACATGACCTGACGCATGCTTTCCGTCGGCTTGGTAACAGTGTCACTACGTAGATCGATGATTTTCATTGTCTTCGCATCTCCCGAATCAAGCAATTGGGTGCCCGTAACATAACACCCCAAAAGCATGAGGGGCAAAGGATAAAGCCGGAAGCTGTAAGGCTATAACGTTTACTGCTTTCAACCTTGCAGCTTACAGCTTGCCCCCTGATTCCCTGATTGACACCATCGTGCCATAAGTGGCACAATCCTCACCCATGGATCCGATTATCACTGTCAAAGAAAACTGTCGAAAATGT
>JAUWTX010000210.1 GCA_030614505.1 Desulfuromonadales bacterium | reverse complement strand
TTGAAGAGTGTCCTCCGCAGCTTCGTAGGGCACCTGGCAGGTCCCCACCACCTTGTGACCACCACCGCCATGCTTGAGCATCAGTGAACCGACATCAACAGTAGCGGTTCGGTTGAGGATACTGTAACCCACAGACAAAGAAACAAACTCGCCAGCTTTGCCGTCGATCATACGGATAGAAATATTTGCATCAGGGTAAAGGGAATAGATCAGGAAACGGTTCGATGGTGGTGCTATACCGGCAATACGGAAATCCGAGATAACTATTGGCCCGTCCGTCCATGTACAGGTTTTGTAAAACTTCTTGGCCTTCTCGGTGCTCTCAAAATAGAGATCGACGCGTTCCTTGGTATCGGGGTGAGCCAGAACTTCATCGATAGACATTTCGCCGAGCAAATCAACCAGATTGGTACAAAACTGCAAGCTGCTGACGGTGAAGTCCCTGTGATAGCCGAGACCAGTGCGCGGATCGCAAAGGAAACCGAGCAGAACGCCTCCCGTCGGGTTAAGGATCTCGTCCAGGCTCAACTCTGCCGAATCGACCTTGTCGACGCATGCGAGAAGTTCTTCGAATTTTGCAAGCTTCTCGTCAGCATAGTAGTCGCTAATAACCCGTGCAGCACTTGGAGCTGGTTTGCTCAAACCTTCATAGCGACCCTCAAGGTCATTGCGTTCCATTTCACTGGAGTGATGATCAAACCAGAGGCCACAACCGGGAACGAATGGAACGTTAGTCAGGATATCGTTGTCGGTCACGGGAATCTTGCCATCCTGAAGATCCTTCGGATGTGCGTAGACCATCTCCGTCATCAATCCGAGTTCCTTCAGCAGAACCGCGCAGCAGATGCCATCGAAATCGGACCGGGTCAGCAATCTCATGTAAACTTCTCCTGGATAGAGCTTGTAATTCTCTGCACCAACTTGAGCAGAGTTATTATATGAGTGACAGTCTTTACTTGCAAGAAACTTAAAGCTGAAGCCATTAACCAGTCTGTCAGTGCATAGCATTCAAACAGGACACAACTTGTTCGCCGGCGATATTGGCGGCATTGACGCAATCGTTGAGACCAACCCCGAAGAAAGCATTACCGGTCAGAATCAGGCCGGCATGCGCCTTGAGCCGCTCGTCGATAGCCTCAAGCCGCTCGGCATGACCAACAATATACTGGGGGATGGCTCGTTGATGACGGAAGATGCGAACAAAATCCGGCTCGGCATCGATCCCCATGATCTTTTTGAGCTCGCCCATGGTCCGCTCTTTGACCTCGACATCATTCAGTTCTATCGCCCCGGTGTTGGCGGCACCGCCCATCATTGAACGCAGCAGAACATGACCTTCCGGGGCACGGGCCGGGAAGATGCTCGAATCCCACAGGGTGCCGAGGATCTCGCAACCCTCCCCCTTGGGGATCAGGTAACCGAAGCCATCCAGATTGCACTCGATCTTGGCCTGCTCATAGCCGAAGCAGATAATGTTCATCGGTGCATAGGGAATGCCGTCGAGGAGTTCAGATAACTCTCCATCCAAGAACCAGGTGAGCTCCTTGAGGACATGAGCCGGTGCAGCCGAGACCACCACCTCCGCATCGAAGCTGGAACCGTCTGCCAGGCGCAGCTCCCAGCCACCTTCAATCGCTTTCAAACCGGTGACAGCATTGCTGGTCAGCACCTTGCCTTTAAGCTCCTTGACTGTGGAATCGGTCAATTCCTGGATGCCGCCGACAAAAGAGGTCAGCACACCACCCGGCCCGGCGGCACTGGCGACCTGCTTACCGGCCTTGACTTCAGCCTTTTTCTGCTTGGCCATCTTCATCATTGCCTTGAGCAGCCCGCCATACTCCTGTTCCAGTTCATGAATACGAGGGAAACAGCTCTTCAGGCTCATGGTTTCAGGGTTGCCGGCAAAGATCCCGGAGACCATCGGCCCGATCAATTTATCAAGGGCCTCGGCACCTAGCCGACGTCGGGCAAAATCAGCCAGAGTCTCATCAACGCCGTCGGTGCGCTTCGGCTTGATGAACTCCTGGGCCAGGCGGATTTTTCCCGGCCAGCTGATCAGCTTCGACTGCAGGAACATCGGCCCATTTTCCGGCAAGCGGTTAAGGATCCCGCCACTGTAGATAAAACGTTTACGGGCATTGTCATTGGATCGCTTAAGCCGATCCTGAATACCGAGATGATCGCACAGGTCAAGGGTCATCGGCTTGCTGTCGAGAAAACCGTTCGGCCCCCACTCACAGAGATAACCTTCTTCCTTAATGCTCCAGATCTTGCCACCGGTACGCTCTTCCCGTTCAAAGACCGTAACCTCAACATCCAGACCGGCCTCACCGGCAAGGCGTTCGATGGCATGGGCGGTGGACAGGCCGGAGATGCCGGCACCGATTATTGCTATTCTTTTCATGATTTCCTCCGAGAATCAGGGACGCGGGACGCGGGACGAGGGACGCGAAAAACTTTTTTCGACCCTCCCCAACGTACACGTTCCGGATAAATATTTGATATATCTTGATTCGTCATTTACAACAGAAGCTCAAAATTCAGTTTTTTTTGATTTCCGCGTCCCTCGTACCGCGTCCCTCGTACCGCGGCCCTCGTCCCGGGCTCAGTGTTCCACTGAGCCAAGATATCCCATATTCGGTTGATCAAGCTGTGCAGCAATATTTTTCAATCCGGACTCGATATCAGGGTACATCAAGGTCACGCCAAGTTGCTCCACCATCTTGCGGTTATTCATACGTCGGGTTTCCGTCAGGTATGAGAGCATCATCGGATTCATAACCTTCTTTGCCTCTGCCATATCGACCTGCGGCAATCGGGACAGGCCAAGCAGGTCGGAGACGGCATTAAAAAACTGGGTCATGGTGCCCGGCTGGCCATCACTGACATTGAAGATATCACCAGCCATCGCTTTCTCAGCCGCCCTGACACAGACAGCAGCCAGATCATCAGCATAGATGCGATTGGTTGGTGGAGATTCTTCTTCACGCAAAATTGGATGCCCTTGCTGGATTCTCGCCAGAGGCAAGCGACCAGGACCATAAATGCCGGTCACCCGAAGTACCACTACCGGGACATCATGCACCCGCCCCCACTCCTGCAGAATGGCCTCGGCATCAGCACGACGTTGCGCTCGGCTGGTCTGTGGGTTGATCGCCGTCTCTTCCGTGACCCACTCACCGCCACAATCACCGTACACACCACTGGTGCTGATATAGACCACTTTGCTCGGCAATTGTCCAGAGTCAACGGCCTGACAGAATTTTCGCATACGTCCATCAACCGGCCCGCCACCTGGCGGAGAAGCAAAATAAAAAACCAGTTTCCCAGCTGTCGGCAGATCAGTCAGTGACGCCGCATCGTCAAGATTCCCCATGACCGGCTCAATTCCGAAGGCACGTAAACGTTCTGCGCTTCCTTCGGATCGCGCTAAACCAGAGATCTTACTGCCAGTTTGCTGCACTAGACGAGCAACCCGTACACCGATGTCGCCGCAACCGATGATCAGGACATTCTTCGACATTTTATTCTCTTCGTTCATAAAATCTCTCAAGGTACGCGAGACGCGGGATGAGGAACGCGGAAGTCAAAAGCTTTAATCAAAACCAGTGGTTTTGTTGTTGACTGGTTTTCGCGCCACTCGTCCCGCGTTCCTCGTCCCGTCATTTCAATGATTTCCCCACTATCTCACCCACATCCGACGACAAACCATCCTGAGACTGAATGCGCTCAAGTTGCACACGCATTAACGACTGTCGCTCACTATCATAGCGTCGCCAGCGACTCAATGGGGAAATCATCCTGGCAGCCACCTGCGGGTTGAGTGCATCAAGCTCAAGCACCCGGTCGGTAATAAACTCATATCCGGCACCAGAAAGGTCATGAAAAAAGGCCGTATTACCGTGAGCAAAGGCTCCGACCAGGGCGCGTACGCGGTTTGGGTTACGCATGGTGAAAGCCGGATGTTCCATTAACTCCTTAACTACAGCCAGAGTCTCTGGCTGTGGCGAGGTTGCCTGCAGGCTGAACCATTTATCAACCACCAGGGGATCATCCTGGAACTGGTGATAAAAGGCCGCCAGAGCCTCTTCCCACTTCGGCAGGCGGTTGTGCACCAGGCAGGTCAATGCGGCCATACGATCCGTCATATTATCGGTCTCGACAAACTGGTCAAAACAGGGCTGATGAATCTCAGGCTCTTTCAGGAGAGACAGGTAACCGAGGCAGAGATTTTTCAGGCTGCGCCGCCCAATCACCTGCGGTTCCAGGGAATAAAGACCACGATCCTGCATGGCAGCCATAACTGCATTGAACTCGATTTTCAGTTCTGTAGCCAAAGCTCTGCGTAAACCGTGTCGGACAGTATGAATCGCACCCGGGTCGGCAATTGCCATGGCCTCTGCTAACTCCATCTCACCAGGCAGGGTCAGAGCTAATGCCAGCAATGCGGGGTCGGCATCTTTATCAGTCAAAGCG